>JAIRNJ010000255.1 GCA_031258115.1 Treponema sp.
ATACTATACCTACAACTTTTGACAATGACATTCCCGGCGCATATACCGCGGTAGGCGGTATGGAACCCGTGTCTTCAACGGGATTTTCCGCGGTACTGCTTAACCGTTCCATGGGTCAGCCCAGGAAGAATCTTTTTCAGGAACTGGAAAAGGCAGGTTTCGATTATGTTTTGTCCATGGAAGTAAACACAGGACGTTACGATGTGGAGGATCTTTCCGCCCGTTTCCCCTTTGTACGTTTTATCATTTTCCAGGAAGCGGTAAGCCTGGGGAAGCAGCTCAACCTTGCGGCCCTGGAACTGAAGGGTTCCCACTTTTTTGTTTTCTGGAACGATCAGCGGCTGCTTTCCGGAGGCGGCGCCGGAGGCATCGCCGATAAACTTTCCGAAAGGGAAGATATCTGTACAGTACCTGTTCTGCTTAATTCGGCCTTTGAGACGCTTCCCACTCTCATATCTCCGGAAAACCTTGGAAGGAAATTTCAAATTATCCGTTCCACTCCCCTGGAGGGAGGCAGCGCGAGTCTCTTTCCTTTTGACTGGGTGGGTATTTACAACAGGGATCATTTTATCAAACTCGGGGGCTTTGACGGGGGAATACACAATCCCTACTGGCAGCTTATGGATTTTGGGTTCCGTTCCTGGCTCTGGGGTGAAAAAATACGGATGACTCAGGGCATCAAGCTTTCCTACGAAGGGGCAATTCCGGTTGACGATGTTACCAGGGACGAATACTACAGGCGTTTTTACCTTAAAAACCTTGCTCCGGTTTTCCGCTTTGACAATGCCCATCTGCCCATCCGCCGTTTCCCCTCCTGGCTCATGCTCAATCCGGGGCATCCCCTGCAGGCCTGGCATGATTTTACCGAAGGCCGGCGCTGGGTTTCGGTCAACCATTACCGTTTTTCCGCAGACGCACAGACCCTGATAGGCAAGTGGAGTCCATGACCGCAGTGATACTGCAGGCCCGGCTGGATTCAAGCCGGCTTCCCGGAAAGGCCCTGCTCCCCCTCGGCGGGAAACCCCTGCTCTTCCGGGTGATGGAGGCCCTCAGGACAATTCCCGCCGGCATCCATGTTCTGGCCTCGCCGGAAGACTGCGCGCGGGAATTCGGTAAAACCGCGGAAGAGGCGGGTTTTGTTTTTTTTGCAGGCCCCAGGGATGACGTACTGCTCCGCTACTGCATGGCCATCCGCCGTTACGGCGTAAAACGCGTAATCCGGGCCACGGGAGACAATCCCTTTGTCTTTGCCGACGCCGCCTGTGCCCTCAATACGGAAGCCGCGGCCCTCAAAGCCTCCTATTCAGGCTATGCGGGGCTCCCTTACGGGGCCGGAGTAGAATCGGTGGACGCAGAATCCCTGCTCCGCGCGGAGGCGGAGGCTTCCCTCCCCGCGGAACGGGAACATGTATGCCCCTATCTCTACAATCACCCGGAACTGTTTTCCCTCCACCGGCCCCCGGCTCCACTGTGCTGGCAGGGTCCGGATATCAGGGTAACTGTAGACACTCAGGCCGACTATGAACGCGCGCGGATTCTCTACGACACCCTTTCCTCCCTGCCTGGGGAAGAACGTTTCCACGGAGAAGCGGTTATTGCCGCATATAAAAAAGCGTTTCCCGAATCAACAAGCCCGCGCCGGGGGGCCGGGCCGTGCAGCCCCCGCGGCGAACCGGGAAGATCCTGATGCCCGGCCCGATTCTCGTTGTTCCCGCAATTGAACAGGGCAGGGGAGGAGGCCACCTTCTCCGTTCGGCCCGTCTTGTCCGCGATCTCCGTCTGAAAAAACGGGAGGCGTTACTCTGCCTTCCCCCCGGTGAACGGGACACAGGAGCCTCTCTTGCCCGTATCCGATCATTCACGGGTGAATTTTCCCGGCAGTGGATATGTTTACACGACAGTATTCCTGCAGATCCCGCAATGATCGTCCTCGATCGGTTTCAGACTCCCCCGGAAGAATTTGATCTTTTGCGGAAAATAGCTCCCCTCATCGGCATAGATGAGGGAGGACCCTGCAGGGAGCGCTTTGATTTCCTGATAGATATCCTGCCGGTTCTTCCCTCTGTATGCGCGCCGAATATGGTGAAGGCCTCCCTTTTACCCCTGCCGCTTTGCCGCCGGGAATCCTTTTTTTCGCGGAATAATGCCGCCGGACGCCGTATCCTTGTCAGTTTCGGCGCCGAAGACGCGGCGGGTCTGGGAGATCTGGCGGCAGAATCCCTGTCGGGTATTGACGCGGAGATTGTTACCGCAAGAAACATCCCGAATCTCCGGGAAGAATTAGCCTCCTTCGATCTTCTGGTGACCCATTTCGGCATTACCGCCTTTGAAGCCCTCCATGCCCGGCTGCCTGTACTTCTTGTATCTCCCACGCCTTACCATGAGGCTCTTTCCAAAGCGGCAGGTTTTACCAGTGCCGGACACTATGCGCGTTCACCGTTTTGGGACAGGCTCAGGCCGCATGGCATCAGCCGCCTTCCTTCCCTGGCCGGAGATGAGGCCGCCCCCGCCCTTGCCGCGGAATGCCGGGCCCTGGCGGAAAAGTACGGACTTGAGGAACTTCCCTCTCAAAGTCTCGCAGATTTGCTGCTGTCTTTTGACATCCACGCGCCGGCCCTCTGCCCGCTCTGCGCCGCGGAAACAGCGGTAAAAAAGATACGCTTTACCGGCAGAAGCTATACATGCTGCCCGCGCTGCGGCGTCATTTACATGAGCCGTTTGAACCCTCCGCCAATCGAATACGGACAGGCATATTTTTTTGAACAGTATAGGAACCAGTACGGCAGAACCTATCTCGAAGAATTTCCTGAGCTTAAGGAAACGGCAAGACGCAGAATCTCTGTCATAAAAAAGTTCCTCCACGCCGCGGGAACCGGTACTAAACCCTCCCTGCTCGACATAGGCTGCGCCTACGGCCCCCTCCTGGCCGCCGCGAAGGAAGAAGGCTTCTCCCCCCTCGGCATAGATCCCGCACCGGAGGCCGTTGCATGGATAGGCAGGGAGCTGGGCATCCCGGCAAGGCAGGGCTTCTTTCCCGGGGACTTTCCCCAGGAGATCCTCAGGGACAACAGTTTTGATGTTGTAAGCCTCATGTATGTGATCGAACACTTAAGCGATCCCGGGAAGGTACTGCGGGAAATCCACCGTATCCTCAAGCCGGGCGGGGTATTGGCCTTTTCAACTCCTTCGTATTCCGGCGTCTCGGGGCGTAAATCCCTCAAGGCATTCCTGGAAAAAAGCCCGGCGGATCACTGGACGGTCTGGAGTCCCCGTCTCTGCAGAAAGGCGCTTGCCCGCTGCGGCTTCAGGGTAAAAAAAATCGTAGTCACAGGCCACCACCCGGAACGTTTCCCCCTTTTCGGGCCTTTTTGCCGCGGGCGGGGAATCCTCTACAGATTCATTCTCCTCATAAGCCGCCTTTTCCGCCTCGGAGACACCTTCGAGTGCTTTTCCGTTAAAGAAGCCCTATAAAACAGCCCGGTAAAAATTCCGACAATAGAAGAGGAGGATACTCGTGGAAGCAAAGCGGGAGAGGATAATTATTTTAGGCGCCGGGGTCATGCAGGGCCCGGCTATCAAAATTGCCAAAGAAATGGGACTTTTTACCGTAGTTCTGGACGGGGATCCCGGCGCTCCCTGCGTTTCCCTGGCGGATCGCTTTGAACACATCGACCTTAAGGACAAGGAAGGGGTGGAAGCCCTTGCGCAATCCCTCCTTAAAGACGGATGTCTTGCGGGCATCATGACCGCGGGAACCGACTTTTCCGCCACGGTGGCCTGGACGGCGGAACGGCTCGGTCTTCCGGGCATCCCCTACGAGGCAGCGCTCAACGCATCGGACAAGGGCCGCATGCGCCGCTGTTTTGATGCGGCCGGCATTCCCTCTCCGGCCTTCACCGTTACCGGCAAAAATGAATCCTTTACGATCCCGGCGCCCTTCCCCCTGGTGGTAAAACCGGTAGACAACATGGGCGCGCGGGGCTGCCGCAGGGTGGATACGGAGGCGGAACTGGAAGAGGCTCTTGCCGACGGGATAAAATACTCCCGTTCCGGCAGGGCAATCGTGGAAGCCTACATGGAAGGCCCCGAATTTTCCGTGGACGCAATCGTATACCGGGGAGAAATTATCATCTGCGGCCTTGCCGACAGGCACATATTCTTTCCCCCTTACTTCATCGAGATGGGTCACACCATGCCCACTTCTTTTTCCTCTGCGGAACAGGAAAAACTGCTCGACTGTTTCCGTGCGGCTGTCCGCAGCCTTGGCATCGCGGGAAAAAACTGCATAGGAGCCGCCAAGGGCGATGTCAAACTCACCCCCTGCGGCCCGATGATAGGGGAGGTGGCCGCCCGGCTTTCCGGGGGCTACATGTCCGGCTGGACTTACCCGTATTCCTCCGGGGTGGAACCGGTCAGGGCGGCCGTAGAGATGGCAGTCGGCCGGGAACCCCGCTTTCTTAAACCGGTAAAGTCATGGACAAGCGCGGAACGGGCCTTCATCTCCATCCCCGGAAAGGTAAAGTCCATAGAAGGTCTTGAAAAAGCCCGGAACACGGCCCATGTAAAGGATCTTTTTCTCCGTATAGCCGAAGATTCCCCGGTAGCCTTCCCGGTAAACAACGTGAGCAAGTGCGGGAATGTGATCAGCGCCGCGGAAAACCGGGAAGACGCCTGCCGCGCGGCGGAAGAAGCGGCCCGTTCCATCCTTATACGCCTCGAAGCCCCCAATGCCGAAACCTCCGCCTTCCTTTGGGCCCTCCCGGTTTCTAAAGGAAACGAGGAACCTTTCCCGCCCGATGCGTTCAGCCTCAACAGGGAACTCAGATCGGCGCTGGAATCCCTTCCTTCAGGCATTGTTTCCCGCAAAAATCTCTTCGGAAACGTGAATATATACCCCTTTCCCGCCTTCCTTGACTCAGGGCTCGTGGATTATATGGGCCGCAGTGTTTCTGAAAGCCTGGAAGCCCTGAGAACCCTCAGCGGCCTTTCCCTGCCTCTCGGTACGGGGGAGCCTTTCCTCGGCAGAGAATTCTGGCAGTCCTTGATCCGCGGCGGCTACCAGGGAGCGGTATATTACCTTGACACCCTGGAGACCTGAACATGAAACGAAGTTTCATACCGGTTTACTGCCTGCTGATTTCCTTCCCTGTCTTCGGCCAAAGCGCCCTTCCCAAAACCCTTTCCCTTGAGGAAGCCCTGATCAGTATCGGGCAGAAGACGGGAAAGACCGCGGAAACCGAATTCCGCTGGGACCCCTTCCTTGCCTCGGGAACATTCATTGCGGGAGGCCACAGCGCGGCTTTTTTTTCAGGCGATCAGGGGGAAAGCGGTATACTTCTTCTTGACGGCAGGGAATTTTTCGATGTACCGGCGCCCTATGTGCACCAGGGACTCCTCCGTTTCCCGGAAGCCTTTATCAGTACCGCGGCCCTTTCCCTCTCCCGTTCCATCGAGGAAGACGCTCTCCGCTTCAATATTGCCGCGGTGATCATCGATCCGGGTCACGGCGGCAAGGATGCAGGCGCCGTTGGAAATTTCACCGTGAACGGCAAGCCATTCCGTTCCGTAGAGAAGGACATCGTTCTCAATGTTTCCAAAAAACTCTACTCCCTCCTGTCGGCCGCGTACCCGGACAAGCGTATCCTTATGACCCGGGAAGGGGATACCTTCCCCACCCTGGAAAACAGGGTCGCCATAGCCAATTCCGTGCCCCTCAAAGCCAATGAAGCGATCATCTTCATCTCGATTCATGCCAATTCTTCATTTAATAGAAAGGCCAGAGGCTATGAAGTGTGGTATCTTTCACCGGAATACAGAAGAAACGTTATAGATACGGCAAAATATGCCGATTCTTCTGAGGTGATTCCAATCATCAACGATATGATGGAGGAGGAATTCACTACGGAAAGCATCATGATGGCCCAGTCGATCCTTAACAGGATAGGCGAGGCTTCCGGGGACCGGATTCCCTCCAGGGGACTCAAGGCGGAAGAGTGGTTCGTTGTCCGCAATGCCAGGATGCCTTCGGTACTGGTGGAACTGGGCTTTGTTTCCAATCTGGAAGACGCCCTTCTCATGAGCGACGAAGGCTACTTGCAGAAGCTCGGCGAAGCGTTATATAAAGGAATTGGTGATTTTATCACCAGATTCGAAAAGTCCGGAGGTTTTACGACAATTCAATGAAGGCTGAAATAAAAGACATGTTTCAGTCCCTTGCCGCCCTGTGTAAGTCCGGAACGATCCGTTACGCCGTCTGCCTTTTGATTCTGGGAATTCTGGCTTTGAGCGAATTTTTTTACGCGGGGCTTGTCAGACGGACTTTTGTATTTTATTCTTTGAGAGACGGAGAAACTGTAGTTGAAGATCGTATGTTAAAGGCTTCAACCGGCAGGGAAGAGGATATAAGGCGTTATGTGGAAGAGGCTCTTTTGGGTCCTGTTTCACCGGATTCGGCGCCGCTTTTTCCCCGGGAAACACGTCTCCGGTCCCTGCTTTTTCGGGATGGTACGGTGTATGTAGACCTTTCCGAAAGCGCCGTGCTGCCCTATCCGGACGGAGGGGATGCATGGAGGGATTTTTTCACCCTTTACGGGGGTATAAAACGGAATTTTCCCTATGTTCGGGATGTCCGTTTATTTGCCGGGGGGAGGGCGGTTTTTTATGACGAATTCCGTCAAATTCAGGCGGAATCTCATGAAAGAGGCGTTGACAAAACATAAGTATTTTGTATACTTATGAAGTATATCTCGAAGTTTCGATAACTTAAGTTGTTGAAAGGAGCTATGAATGAAACGGATGCTTGCATTTGCCGCTATCGTGTTGTTCCTTGCCGGATCAGTGTTTGCTGAAGAAGCCGTATTGATCGACTTCGGCAAACTCAAGGCAGACATTATCCCCGAGACGGATGATCAGGGGAATGCCACGGAGAAGATGACTCAGAACAGGCAGACAATGATGGACTATGCCAATGTGGCCGGTACCAGCTTCAAGCCTGAAGACCTGGAAGTAATGAAGACCTCCCTGGCTATTGCCAACTGGGACATAGTTTTGGCTTCTTCTTCCCGGAATGTCACCAACTTGGTTCTGAGCAAGGCTGCCGAAGCTACCTCCAAAGCCTACTGGGGCGGAGAAGCTTCCACGGTTCTGGGCGTCAGGGTACATTTCCCTGTTGAACCCTGGAATTCCTGGGCCATTATTAAACCGCCCTTCGATATTCCTGCTTATGAACCCCAGGCGGATGTTGATGACGAGGGTAATATCACCGAAAGGGAAGGCCAGGACGGGATTACCCAGTCCAGCCGCTTTGAGGGCGAAGCCGACGATAACGGCCGGCCGACTCATGGTTACGGCGTCGTCAAGAACGTAGGAACCATTAAATCCGTAGCCGTATGGGCTTACGGCCTTAATTTCCCCCACGGTCTTTTTACCATCCTGATCGATAATCAGGGAAATGAAAAAGAAATTTTCATGGGTTATCTTCAGTACGACGGCTGGGGCCAGTTGATTTGGAATAATCCTGCCTACGTACAGGAAGTGAGGAACCGGGATCTCCGGCTCTATCCTCTCTATCCTACCTCCACTCCCTTCGTCAAGTTTGGCGGATTCCGTGTACAGCGTGATGCGGCCAAGGAAGGCGGCGATTTCATCACCTATTTCAAAGATGTACAGATTATCTACGACAAAGCGGTTCTTGATACCGACAGGGATATCGATGATGAAGGCCTCTGGAAGATCATCTACGACCGGGAGACCGAGAAGAAACGCTGGGAGATGCAGCAGTTCGGTCACAACCAGGTGATGCGCTATATCGACAGGCAGAAGCAGGCCACCGAAGCTCCGTTTGGAAGCCCCGAACGGCGGCAGCAGGAGCAGGAGCAACAGCAGTAATAACCCGTCCGGCAGGTCTCCTGGAAACCCCTGTGACCGCCGGTTAAAAATGGCTGCCTGAGAAATCCGGATCTTATGTCTCTGGATTTTTCAGGCAGTTTTTTTTAGGATACTGATGATGGAGGAAAAGACCCTTTTACCCAACCAGAGCGAACTGCGGAAAGAGTACGATGAGTATCTGCCGGTCCGGGAAATGGTTACCAGGGATCTGGAATTACAGGTAGAAGATGTTCTTGCCGCGCTGAATTCCCGGCCCTCGGTGAAGGGCAGAGTCAAGGATTTTTCGTCCTGGTACAAAAAATATATCCGCATATTGAAAGACGGAGACGAGGAGAGGCCCCTTATCACGGACCTTCTGGGTTTGAGGATCGTGTGTCCGTTTATTGAGGATCTTGGCGCCGCCGAGGCCCTTTTGACAAAGCGCTTTGATGTAACCGAAGCGGAGCGGAAAGGCGCCGGTTATTCCTTCAAGGAATTCGGCTATGAATCGACTCATCTCCTGATAGAGATCCCCCGGGAAATAATAGCACGGAGAGGAGATCCGGGAGCAAAAGTCGCGGAGATCCAGATTCGTACCATACTGCAGGACGCATGGGCGGAGGTGGAGCACGAACTGGTCTACAAGGCGGAATTTACCCCCTTTGACGATCCCATGAAGCGTAAGCTTGCGGCGATCAACGCAAGCCTTTCCCTGGCCGACACGATCTTTCAGGAGATACGGAACTACCAGCGGCAGCTTAACGGGGAACTGGGTAAACGGCGGGAAGCTTTCTTCCGTAAAATCGAAGAAGCCACCGACGGAATGCTCTTCCGGGGCGAAGAAACACAGGACGCCGGTTTCCTCCGGCCCGGAGACGACGGAGACAGCCCTTCCCCGGCCGGGAATACAAGTACCATTGACGATCTTCTGCTCAACGCACTCTATGCCCATAACAGAAACAAATTCAGCGAGGCCATTGCCTTTTACAGCCGTATTCTGGAACTGAATCCCGATGAAAGTATCGCCTCTCTCATCTACAAACACCGGGGCATGGCCTATTTTGCCCAGTCCCGCTACCAGGATGCCATCGATGATTTTTCAGCTTCCCTCAAATTGGACGGTAGTTCCTATAAGGCAGCCTATTACCGGGGAGTCGTAAGGTCGGTACTGCAGGAGTATGCCGATGCCGTGGGAGACTACAGTCTTGCCCTGGAAATTAACCCCTACCAGGCCTTCTGCCTCTACCGCAGGGGCCAGGCCTACTACCATCTGGGGGATCTCCCCCAGGCTCTGGGAGACTGTGAGGCCGCCCTTTCCCTTGAAAGCGGAAATGCCTCCTTCCAAAAATTCCGCGAACTGCTCCGCTCTAAACTGAAGATGTAA
>JAIRNJ010000280.1 GCA_031258115.1 Treponema sp.
CGGGGTATCGTCGTTCTGCAAGGTATGGATATTATGCGGGTCCATACCCCCAACAAACAAATCCTTACCGGGTTCAAATCGCCCCAGAGGGGCGGGGTATGGACCCGCTTGCGAATCAACAAGTGCAACAGGCTGCTAGACCAGGGCCCGTAAATTCACTATTATGAAGTTATGGAGGCTGTTCCAAAAGCTGGAGTTTTGGAACGGCCTCATAATGAAGCTTTTTCGAGAAAAGGATTCTTGCCATGATAAGAGGCGGAGATATTGTAAAGGGGAGCTGTCTGCTCCAGAAGGGCCAGCCTTACCTGGTGGTTGAAAGGGAATTCCACAACCCGGGAAAGGGCACCGCAATCGCACGCATCAAGATGAAGAGTATCAGGGATGGTTCCGTGCTGACATTGACCATCCCTACCCAGCAGGAAATAGAGGACGCCCAGGTAGATGTAAAGACCTGCCAGTATCAGTATGCGGATCAGGACTACTTTCATTTTATGGACAGTGAATCCTATGAACAGTACGAAGTTCCCATAGCGGAAAACGAAGAAAAAAAATACTACCTCAAGGATGCGGATTCCTACGATCTTACCATCTGGGAGGGCAAGGTAATCGACATCAAGATTCCCTACAAGGTGGTCTTTACCGTTGCGGAGTCGGAAAACTACGTGAAGGGCGACACCGTCTCCGGGGCGACAAAGCCTGTAATTACCGAAACGGGACTTACCGTCCGGGTTCCCCTCTTTATCAAGCAGGGTGAAAAGATTCTTGTAAACACCGAAACCAACGAATACGTCGAACGAGTCAATAGTTAAACGATACTGCAACAAAACCGTTCTCTTTAAATTCCGCGGGATGGAGTTTAACTTTGCCCTGTCCCGGGAACTTTTTTCCTCGGCGGAAATCGACACGGGTACAGCGTTACTGTTAAAGGTTTTTTCCGAAGAACTGGACAGGGGGCTGCTGCGGGAACTGCAAAACCACAAAGGCCCGCTGCACATTCTGGACGCCGGTTCAGGCTGCGGCGTTATCGGTATCTGCGCGGCCAGGGCTCTTGAGGGCATCGATGTCCGCACGATCGGTACCGACAGGGATGAACTTGCCGGAATCTTTACCGGATACAATGCCCGGCGGAACGGACTGGGATCGGAAAAATTCAGCGCACACACATCAACCCTGCTTAACGGAGACCCTGCCCGCGATCTCATCCTGAGCAACATACCCGCAAAGGCGGGAAAGCCGGTTCTGGAAGATTTTATACGCCGCGCCTGCCCCCATGCTGCAGCCCTGGCCTTTATCGTGGCGGTCAAGCCGCTTGCGGATTTTATCCGCGGCAACATTACCGCCGCCGGGGCGGAGATCCTGCGGGAAACCGCGGGGGCCGGCCATACGGTTTTTGTATTCCGGAGGGGAAGAGCGGCCTCCCGTCCCGGCGGAGGGCTCCGGCAGAACTGTCTCGCGGAGGATCGTTCCCGCGGCAACACTGCCGGCGAAGAAGAAGCGTTTCCCGGGGTCTACCGCAGACAGAGGCTTGAAACGGAACTGGAAGGCTGCACTTTGGGCATGGACACCTTTCACGGCGCTCCCGGCTTCGGCGATCCGGGCGCGGCGGTACTGGCGGCGGTAAAACTAAGCTGCAAGCTGGGCCTCAATACGCCGCCCGGAGGGGAAGCACAGCTTAAAAATTCAATTGAAGTATCCTCAGTTGAAGTATCCTCAGCCGGAACGTTTCATGCAAACAGGCTTTTCCACGAAACGGAGCAGGGCTGCTATCCTCTCTGGTTCTACAAAACCCTGGGCCCGGAAAAAACGCAGAACGGGAAAGCGATCCTTTCCGGCAGGAACATCCTCGCACTGAAAGCGGCGGAATACAATCTCAGGAATACTGTTAACACAGTCCTCATCCCCGCGGTGGATCTTGCCTCGGCTAAAGACGCGCTCCGTGGGGAAGGCCCCTACGGTTTTATCGCCGCCCTTCCGGAAAACATGCCCAGGGAAAGCATCCCTTCACACTGGGAAGCCCTGACGGTATTGCTGCAGGCGCAGGGGGTTTTCCTTACATCGCTCCCCTCCTCTCTTGCGGAACAGTTTGACAGGGCCAAAATCTCAGGTTTTACCCGTCTTGGAAATTTACGCCGCGAAGGATTCCGGGCCCTCGCCTACAGAAAAGACTGACGCTGGTCCTGTTCCCAAAACCGATGTTTGGAACGGCCCCATTGGACTTGTGAGACAACCCGTTATTTCACCTTTGGGTTCAATTTGCTTTTTTTCACCGCCCTGCTCAATTGCTTCAGCAGTTCCTGATGCTCTCTGTCTACAAAGAGGGCCATGACCGTATCCTGAAGGGGATATTTTTTCAGCACCTCTCCGTCGGCAATGTAGCGGACGTATGTACAGGGCTCTCCCCTGACTTCAATCTCCTCAAGATACCAGAGTCCCAGGGGACGGCGTACCGTACCGTCTTCCGAGATGTAGGCTTCAGTCCTGTTCAGGGGGGCAAACTCAATGAGGAGCTTTTTCGGCGTGTCGATCTGGGCCCGGGCAAAAAGGGTATAAACCGAATCGTAGTAGATCCCCATGAGTCCCACGGAAAGATGCATCTTAAAAACAGTACCGTCCTGCCGCCTCTCTATCCAGTTTTCCTTGAGCCGCTTAAAGTGTTTCGGGTAGTCTTCCCAGGCAAAGACTAAAGAGCGCATCGTTTCAAGCTTCTCCGGGATCACCGTATGTACATCGGCCTTCATTCTAATCCAGACGGCATAAGGCGGATCATTGATCAAAACAATGGAGGAGGAGACGGGCTCAGGCCTGTTGAGCAGCCTTTCCGGATCGGTACCCTTCGGTATGCCCGGTTCCTGGGCCGGGAGAGGGGAAACAAAGAGAAGACAAAGGCCAAGAAAAAACACAGTTGCCGGATTTTTCATACTATACAAAATATAAAATGATTGTCAAAAACACAATATCCTCCAAAATAACCGGTTTTTGCAAATTCAGCTTGAATTTTATGAAAGGATTTCCTATTATTTATGTAGGAAAAATACCAATGAAAATTTCGACAAAAGGCCGCTATTCTCTGGAAGCCCTGCTCTACCTGGCTCTCCTTGGGAAGGGAAAATATGCCAGCACCCGGGAGATAGCCGAGCAGACCGGCGTGTCCGAAGGTTATCTGGAACAGCTCTTTATCCCCCTGCGGAAGAAAAAGATCATCCGGGGGATACGGGGCCCTGCGGGGGGTTACCTTCCCGGAAAAGATCCGGCAAAGATAAAGGTGGGAGATATTTTGCGGGCCGTGGAGGGGAGCCTTGAACCGGCGGAGTGCGTCAGACTGAGAACCTGTCCCGCGGAAAAATACTGTCTCTCCCGCCATACCTGGACGGAACTCTATGCGGTGATCAGGGACTGTGTTGATTCTATCAGCCTGCAGGATCTCTGTACGGTGTATGAATCCGACGGTTCGGGATCTTACGCCATATGAAGATCTCCACCAGGGGCCGCTACGGGGTACGGCTTCTCATCGACCTTGCCGAACATGTTGACAAGGATCATGTCTCCCTGGCCAGCGTTGCGGAACGGCAGCGCATCTCGATTCGGTATCTGGAACAGGTTGCGGTGATCCTGAGGCGGGCCGGCTTTATCCGTTCGGTAAAAGGAGCCTCCGGGGGCTATGCCCTGGCGAAGAGGCCGGAAGACATTGTCATCGGGGACGTGCTGCGGATTCTGGAAGGCGACATGCTCGTGGTTGATCCCCTCCTGCCGGGACAGAAGGAAACGAAATTCCAGAAGAGCCTCCGCCTTTCCGTCTACAACCGCCTGAACGACCGTATTGCCGCTGTCATCGACGGCAAGACCCTGGCTTCCCTGGCAGGCACCGTAGACCCGGATGAGTCCTACATGTACTTTATCTAGTGTCTGTCCACAAAGTCGGTTACTTTGCGGACAGACCTTGCATTTGCATACGCAAATGCGGTTTTTAAGGAAGTTTGTCCATAATGTGTCTACATTATGGACAAACACTATCTAGCCTGTGTCTAATACCTGTTGTCAAAAATCCGTGTGGACTTCTTTTCGCTCCGGGGAAGTTCGCCCATGCTTACCGCTATGGGGTGGGGGGTCAGTCCTATCTTTTCCTTGAAGGC
>JAIRNJ010000316.1 GCA_031258115.1 Treponema sp.
TGCTTGAAACAATTCTGTCCTATATTTTTTCAACCAAACTGGTTACGCTTACGAAGACAAATTTTTTAAACCGCCTAAATGCCTATATCGACAAGCATATTGCCGATGATATTAATGTCTATGATCTGTCCACTTATATGAATATCAGCCGTACCCGTTTATATGAACTTGCCAAATCCTATCTTGACTGCGGGATAAGCGAATATATTACAAACAAAAAGATTCTTTATGTCAAAAATTTGCTTAAAAATACGGAACTTAAAATAGGTGATCTTGCCGAAAAGGCCGGCTTTACGGATTACAATTATTTTTCAAAAGTATTCAGAAAAAAAGCAGGCATATCCCCCAGGGAGTACCGGAACAAACTGGAATTGTAATTTGTATGGAAGATAAGGTTTCTGAACAGTAATTTAATTTTGCTGAAGAAATTTACCACGAACTTCTGCTTCGGCAGCGTTGATTTCGTGAAGTTTTAGGCCAGGTTTGTGCGGTTTCCCCTATTCCGCTTCTTCAGTCTCTTCGCCGTCTTCTTCATCTCCGGCGTCACCGCTGCGGGAGGCGGCATCGTCTTCAAGGCTCTTTCCGGTTCGTTTGAGGGATTCATAGCAATTGATCCCCGCCTGGGCGATGCTCTGGTCATCCTTGCCGGAGAAACCGGCAAAGGCGCAGATACAGTTCCCGTCGTCGCTGATCACCGAACCCCTCCAGAACGATTCATAACCGAGAACCTGGTAGTAGTTGGTACCTGAATTCTTGCCTGTTCTGCGGGAAAAGGCGATCTTTCCGTGAACCAGCGCGTCAAAATTGGTTCCGTTATTTATTACCAGTTCGTCTTCATAGTTGTAATCCCGGTATGTAATGCCAAAACTACGCTGGGTAGCGTCCCACTGTTCGCCGTTCTTCTCATCCCTGATCTGAGCCACCAGGACTCCCCGCTTACCGTTCTGGATATAGCCCTCATTTTCATCAAAGATCTTTTTTGCCTTTCTTTCCATGGCATTCAAAATGGCATTTCTGTCCATAAATCCACCTTATAAAACGCATTTACGCACCGTTTCAGGCTCCATCCCGTGTCTGTCCGCAGAGCCGGTTACTTTAGATAGACCTTGCCCCGGCCGGAAGCCGGAGTCTGAGGCCGTATATGCCTTTAGTATACCCCATGGCCGCATTTTGAGCAAGGAATTCCGCATGTATTTTTATGCTCCCCTCTTAAACTGCAGAATATTCCCGAACACCTCGGCGGTAACCTCTCCTGCGGCTTCGAGGTTCTCCTGAATAATATGATCCGCATACTTTTCAAACACGGCCATGCTCTTGTGCCCGGTGATCCGGATCACCTGATCGGGCGCCATGCGGTCAACCATCCGGGCAGCATAGTAGTGCCGGTGACTGTGAAAAACGATATTCCGGGCGGCGGCATCAATGCCGTAGTCCCTGCAGACTTTTTTTAGCCCCTTGAGGAACAGCTCCTCGGCCATGGGTTTGTCCTGGACAGGCCCATAGAATACAAAGGGATTATCCGTGCGGTGGGGGTTCTCTTTAATAAGCTCAAACAGTTTTTCTCTCACCTCGGGGAGCAGGGGCACCTTCCGGCTCTCTCCGTTTTTCGGCGTTTTAAGACCGTCGATACGGCTCCAGGAATGACGGATATAGAGAAAATTTTCGGCAATGCCGATGTCCCTCTTCCGCAATGCCAGAACCTCTCCTGCCCGCAGCCCCGTAGTAATGGCCAGCAGATTTCCTGCATATACCCGTTTGTCTTTCCAGGAAACAGAAAAAATCTTTTCCGCCTCCTGGGGCGTCAACACCCCCCTTTTCTTTTCCGCTCCATGGAACTTGAGCATCCCGGCGCAGGGATTAAAGGCAAGCTTCCCTTCCTGATACGCCCACTTGAGGGGTGTAGTAATGGTATGCATTATCTGCTGAATGCTGTTCGGCCGCAGGCCCACATCGGCAAGGATATTGGCAAATTCCTTGAGAACATCGCGGGTAATGTCTCCGACGTTCCAGCCTTCAAAGGACGGCGTTACATAATAATGCACTCTTTTCAGGCTCTCATGGCAATGACGTTTGCCGATGCGGTAGCCGTGAGTAAGTTTGTCCCGGACATAAGGAGAATTTTTGTAGTCCCAGAAGTTCTGTAAAAAGACTTCCAGAGGAAGGGCCTCAACGCTGTCTTTCGGCCTGGCTTCAACCGGGAAGCCCCTGGCCTTAAGCGCCGCTACAATCCGGAAGGCATCTTCTTCCGTCAAATCGGTTTTTCTGATACTCCTGAGTATTGCTTCTACGCCGGTCAATCCGGCAGCCTGATCTACAATATGACCATTCCTCCTAAGGCATTAAGATTACATCCATATGTATTATAAATTGAGCTTGTCCCGGAATCATTGAGGTTTTGGAACAAGCTCAAACGATTTTGAATCTCTTCTTTTTTGAATAACGAACGGTTTCAGAGGTTTGGGCATGACAATTCCTCCATTACTGGAAAAAAATAAACGCACGATGCCATGCAATCCTTGGGTTTTTATAAAATGCTTATGCGTAAATCCTTACAATGCAGGCATTTACAATGGGCCCACCAGGACTTGAACCTGGGACCGACGGATTATGAGTCCGCAGCTCTAACCAACTGAGCTATAGGCCCGTAAGTCCTTATAATACAACGAGTTACGAGTATCGACATTAAAAATTTGTACTATATACATAGTGTCTTATCTATAAACTAAAAATCATTGAGCGTCAAGTGGTTTTTGGGGGTGGGGGGAAAAATAAAAAAAAGTGTCGTAAAAGTGTATTAGTAGTAA
>JAIRNJ010000036.1 GCA_031258115.1 Treponema sp.
CTGCCGCATCTTTCCGTTTTTCAGCCTTCCGCCCTTCAATCTCTTCCTTCCGCCCTTCAAACAGCTTTACCGTCCGATCATTATAGGGAAGAGCTATTCCCCGGGGGAAAAGAAAATTCCGGGCATAGCCTTTGGCTACGTCCTTTACATCCCCCTCTTCACCGAGGGTGGAGAGATCCTTGTTCAAAATAACTTTCATAACCGAGCTCCTTGAAAAAACCTTAAGACATAAAGTCCCGGCTTTTTTACAGTATAAGCGTTCCATACAGAACACTTTTGGCGAGCAAATCAATCCTCAGGAGTAGAGGACGGTTCGCCGGTTTTCAAAACCCGTAAGGGCAGCCAATTTTCAGCGATTCCCAGGAGCGTAAGCGCCCCCAGAAAAAACGCATTGATTCCGGGACTTAGAAACATAAAGATCATCACAAAGAGGAAAAAAAAGCGGCTTCCCTTTTTCAACCTGCTGAAGAAAAAAGAGAGTATCCCCGTACCTTGGGCGAAAAACAGCGCCGCAGAGGCAAAAAGGATATTCCAGGCTACGGTTTCCGCCGGAGAGACGGCGCTTAAACGGAAAACCAGGACAGCCAGGAGCGAAAAGGAGAGTATCCAGACAGGGAAAAAGTCCGCATGAAAGGCGGCAAGCCTCCTGGAAAGCGAATCGAAAGGCGCCGGCATGCCCCGCCGCTTGAAGTAACGGCCTGAGAAAAAGAAGGCGATCTCCCGGCTCAGTGCCAGGAGGAAAAGACAGGAAGCAAAACCGCCGCCCCTCATGATAATGTTTCTGATGATCCCGGCCAGCCTGCCGGAATTCAAAAAACGCTCCATGCCCTCTGCGGCGGCGTTTCCGGGCTGAGTCGTATAGATTTTCAGCAATGCCTCTGTCTGGGATTCTATAAAGAGATTAAAGGTCTCTCCCTTGGAAAAACCAAAGAGGATCAGGAGAAAGGCAAGAAAACTTAAGGCAGATCCAATGATGATCCTGTACGGGGTTTTAAGGCTTAGAAGTCCTGCCGCGGGAGGGCTCATGATCCAAAGGAACGATGCGGAGCTGAGGGCTATGACCAGTATGTCCAGTCCTATAATTCCAAGACTTCCGGTTCCCGCGGCAGGAGAGCTGAAAAGCGTAAAAAACGCGGTCAAAAATCCGTTAAAAACAGCCATGGCCATGGCCGCGGCCCAGGCAGTTTGAGGATTTGAGGTCAGGGCAGTAAACCCCAAAGGAACAAGAAACAGAAACGAGAGGAATCCGCTCCGTAAGAAGAGAGTACTGAGCCCCAAACTCACCAGAAAGGGTAAGGGGCGGATACCCCTCAACGCCGTATCCATGGCTGTCCGGCTGAATTTAATCGGCGACAAAAGGCAGGAGAGCGATGATCCGCGCCCGCTTTATTGCCAGAGCCAGTGCCCGCTGATGCTTGGCGCAGGTTCCGGTAATGCGCCGGGGAAGGATCTTGCCCCGCTCCGTAATGAAACGACGGAGCGTATCCGCATCCTTGTAATCAATTTTGAGCTTCTGGGTACAGAATTTACAGACCTTTTTTTTGAAGAAAACCTTGCCCTTGCCCCGGCCCCGGTCTTCACCATCCCGGCCGTCCATCTGTACATCCATACCCCTGTCCCGTTCCGGCCGGGGGCTCCTTTCTTCATATTTTTCATCAGACATATTTACTCCTTGATATTTTAGAATGGTATATCGTCGACAAAATCGTCCCCGGCAGGGGGAGGAGCGCTTTCCCGGGAACCCTGATCCTCCCTGGAGGAATGATCCTGTCCGGATTGAGACCAGGAACCGCCGCCCGGCTGGGCAGAAGTCTGCTGGCCTTCATTTCTGCTTAAAAGCTGGATGTTGTTTGCTACAATCTCCACTTTTGAACGGTTCTGGCCGTCCTGCTGCCAGCGATCCTGCCTGAGTTCGCCGTCGATTCCCACCATTTTTCCCTTGATCAGATGCTGGTTTAGAGCTTCCCCGGTTCTGCCCCACAGGACAATATCGAAAAAGCTGGCTTCTTCCACCCATTGATCACCATTTTTCCGGTTGCGGTTTACCGCTATGGAGAATTTACAAACCGCCTGACCCGATGCGGTATACTTTAGCTCCGCATCCCGGGTAAGCCGCCCGATAAGGATAACGCGGTTCAGATCAGTAGCCACCTGACACTCCTATTCCTCTATCTTGACAAAGAGATACTTGAGGAGATTCTGGTTGAGTTTGAAAATCCGGTCGAGGGTACTTATCTTGGCCGGATCCGCCTTGATGATGAAGAGGACATACTTTCCCCTTCTCCGTTTCTGGATTTCGTAGGCCAAATCCCGGTCACCGGTTTCTTCGGTCTTTTCGATCTCCACGCCATTGGCAGTTAAATTGGCAAGAAGCGTTTCCCTGCCGGCTTTGTGCTGGTCTTCCTCCAGAGGGAAGACGACCACAAGTTCATAGCGACGCATAGGTCCTCCTTACGGACTTCTATTTTTCCCGGCAAAACCGGGTTCGGCCTGTCCCGGGGACAGACAAAGAGGTGTCTGTATCATACTAAAGACGACTGAGGGTGTCAACCGCTAAAAATCTACCCTAAAAATCTACCCCGAAGTATTCAAGTACAAAGCCGCTGTATATCAGTATTCCTGTCCTCACCGTCTCTTCGTCGGTGTAGAATCCGGGGCTGTGCATCTGCGGTTCCGCTCCGTTTTTGCTTTTTGCACCAAGGCTGATAAAGGTTCCGGGAATTTTGTCGGTGAAAAACGCAAAATCCTCCCCTCCCATTTCCGCATGGCCGGCAAATTCGATTTTTTCCGCGCCGAAAATTTTTCTGCCTGCCGCTTCGGCTGTTTTTGTTACCCCCGGATCGCCGATGAGGGGCAGGGAGCCGTCTTTCACTTCAAATTCAAAAGATACCCGGAGGCCGAGGGCTATCCCCTCACCCAGCCGCTTTATGGCATCGAGAAGATAGCTGCGGGTCTCTTTGTTTACGGTCCGCAGGGTGCCTTCGATAAGGACGCTTTCTGCGATAATATTATCCTTTGTTCCGCCCTCGATGCGGCAGAGGGAAAGGACGGCGGGCTCGGTGGGTTTTACTTCACGGGAGACCAGGGTTTGAATCTGCACAATCAGGTGCGCTGCCGCCACTATCGGATCCCGGCTGTTATTGGGTGAGGCGGCATGGGCGCTTTGTCCGGTTATCTTTATACGGAGCAGATCGGCGCTTGCCAGGGTGGGGCCTTCCCGGAGGCGTATCTTTCCGGCCTCCGCATTTCCCACATGGGCGGCTGCAATAGCCCTGAGTTTGCCAAAATCGATTTCCGGGTCTGCAAGGAATGTAAGGGCCCCCTGCAGGGTTTCTTCGGCAGGCTGGAAAAAGAACCATACGGTGCCGGGTATCTGATCCCGGTATTTTTCAAGCACCCGTACCGCCCCCAGGAGAGCGCTGGTATGCACATCGTGCCCGCATGCATGCATCACTCCGGGGACATTTGACTTAAAGGGCAAATCGTTTCTCTCCTGGATGGGTAAGGCATCCATATCGGCCCTGAGCGCAATAACGATCTCTTCCTGCCCCTGCCGGGGGGCCGTACCCTTCAGTTCAACCCAGAGGCCGGTCTGCCCTACCCGCTTTATCCGATCAAGTCCCCCGATTCGGCGCAGGGCCTGTTCGACATAATCGGCCGTCTTATACTCCTGAAAACTCAGTTCAGGATTCTGATGCAGATGATGCCATACTTCCACTATTTCCCTGTTGATGGCGGCCTCAAGTTCCCTCAGTTTACCCATAATTGTATCTCCTATCGTATTGATTTTGGGTCCAGCGCATCGCGCAGACCGTCTCCCACAAAGTTAAAAGAAAGTACGCAGAGAAGGATCGTAAGTCCGGGCGGTATCCACAGCCATGGTTTTCCAGTGAGGCTTGTCAGTGACTGGGCGTCGGTGAGCATGTTGCCCCAACTGGCCGCGGGAGGATTTACACCCATCCCCAGAAAACTCAGAGCGGATTCTATGAGGATAGCGCCGGCAATGCCGAAGGTGGCCTGTACCAAAATGGGGCCTGTAATATTCGGCAGTATATGCAGAAAAAGTATGCGCCTGGTACTAAAGCCCAGGGCAACTGCAGATTTTGTATAGTCCATCTGTTTAACGGAGAGAACACTGCCCCGTACAAGCCGTGCCACCGCAGGCCAGCCGAGAATTCCCAAAACAAGGATGATTCTGTCCAGACCGGGGCCGAGGACGCTGCTGATTACCATGATGAGGATCAGGCTGGGAAAGGACATAAATACATCGGCAATACGCATGATTATCATGTCCGCTTTTCCGCCGAAATAGCCGGCCTCAAGCCCCAGAATGACGCCCAGCAGGGTTGAAACGCCGACTGTCCCGATACCCACGAGAACCGAGACCCGCGCCGCATAGATAAGTCTGGAAAATACATCCCGCCCCACCTGATCGGTTCCCAGAAGATGCTCTCTGTCCGGAGCCGTCTCAAAATTTCCGCCTATTTTATAGGGATCATCCGGGGCTATAAACGGGGCAAATACGGCGCAGATCAAAAGGAGTAGGATGACAAACAATCCGGCAAGGGCCGCCCGGTGTCTGCAGAAGCGTCTGAAAATCTGTCCTGTTTCCTCAGAATATATTTTTGCAGGCATAGTGGTTCTCCTAACGGTACTTGATCCGGGGATCGGCTGCGGCATAAAGAATATCCGTTATAAGGCCCGCCATAAGCACCATTAATGCCGCCAGCATGTTGATGCCCATCAGTACCGGATAATCACGGGTCAGTATTGAGTCCATGCTAAGCCTGCCTATGCCGGGCCAGGAGAATATCTGTTCCGTTACCACGGCCCCTCCCAAAAGAGAGGGGATTTCCAGGCCGATAAGGGTAATGATCGGCAGAAGGGCATTGCGGAACGCATGTACCCGGATAATTTTTGAAAATGGAACGCCTTTTGCACGGGCTGTACGCAAATAGTCCTGCTGCAGAACGTCCAGCATGGCGGAACGGATATACCGGATGAAACGGCCTGAAATATTGACGGCCAGCACCATACAGGGGAGCGCCATGTGCCGTGCAATATCCGCGGCCCCCCCTCCCCTGCCGACAGTGATCATTCCGCTTGAAGGCAAAAGTTTCAGCTTAATGCAGAAAATGTAAATGAGAGCGAGGCCGAGAAAAAAGTTGGGCGCCGAAACGCCGAAGAAGGCGGCAAAGGTGGCGGCATAATCAAAGGCCGTATGCTGTTTGAGGGCGCTTATGATTCCAAGGGGAATTGATATCAGAATTCCCACCGCAAGGGCGGTCCCCATGAGCAGGAAGGTTGCCGGAACGCGTTCCGCTATTATTTCCACTACCGGACGGTAGGAAGTGTAGGAGTAGCCCAGATTGCCGCGGAGCACATTGCCGAGCCATACCGCATACTGTTTCGGAAGAGGCGCGTCAAATCCCAGATTATGCTCCAACTTCTCCCGCGCCTCGGGAGTCATTTCCGGGCTGATCATCAGATCCATGGGACTGCCCGGCGCCAGATTGATGATCAAAAAAGTTACAAAACTTATGCCCAGCAGTATGGGCAGCATGCTGAGCAGGCGGCGGATCACATAGTTTCTCATGGCTTTACCCTGTTCCAGTCTGAACGGTTTATTTCGAAATGGCAGGCCGTAAAATGCCCTCCCTCACCCAGAAGTCCGGGTTCCTCCGCACGGCAGCGGCTTTGCGAAAAGGGGCAGCGGGTACGGAAACGGCAGCCGGAATCTTCAGGTACGCGAGCGCCGGTGGGGGACGGTTTTCCTCCTGAAGACGGAGAGGCCGGGCCGGGTACCGCTCCGGATAATACTATTTTCTCCCTTCCCCTGCGGCGCGGATCGGGATCGGGGAAGGCGTCGAGCAGGGCCTGGGTATAGGGATGCCGCGGATCTGCAAAAATCAGTTCCGTAGGGGCAAACTCTACAATTTTACCCAGGTACATTACGGCGATTCTGTCGCTGATGTACTTTACCGCGCCGAGGCCGTGTGCGATGAACAGGTATGTCAGACCCAGTTTACCGTGCAGTTCCCGGAACAATCCCAGTATCTGGGCCTGAATGGAAACATCCAGAGCGGAAACAGCCTCATCGCAGATGAGGAGATTGGGCTGCATCGCCACGGCCCTTGCAAT
>JAIRNJ010000270.1 GCA_031258115.1 Treponema sp.
GCGCGTAAAACCCCAAAAAATCGCCGATCAGGCGATTTTTTACCCTGCAAACTGCCAAAGGACGCCGGATAATCGAGATTTTTGGGCCACTGGTGGCACAAAAATCAACAAGTGCAACAAACTGCTAGCAGCCTGAAAAAGGCGGCGGAGGTAAAATCGTGAAAGATAAAGTACGGATAGGTCTTTTAGGCTACGGAAAGGTCGCCAATCTCCACGCCGAGGCATTGGAAGCGGTAAGGCGGGGGGAACTGGTGTCGGTGTGCGGCCGGAACAGGGAGAGACGGGACGCCTTTGCCGCCAAATGGAGGATCGCCTCCCGGGAAAGCGCCGCCGGGATGATACGGAAGGACAGGGTGGACGCGGTAATCATCACCACCCCCCATCCCCAACACCGGGACGGGGCCCTGGAAGCCCTGGCCGCGGGGGCCCATGTCCTGGTGGAAAAGCCCATGGCCCTTAGCGTGGCCGAATGCGACGAGATGATCGGCGCCGCCAAAAAGGCGGGTAAGATCCTCTCCGTGGTATGCCAGCGCCGCTGGTTTCCCGCCTGCATCCGGATCAAGGAAGCCCTCGATGCGGGAAAGCTGGGCAGGCCCATCCTGGCCCAGTTGACCATCCTGGGCTGGCGGGACAAGGCCTACTACGACAGCGATCCCTGGCGGGGCAGGTGGGCCACCGAAGGGGGAGGGATCCTGATCAACCAGGCGCCCCACCAGATAGACCTGCTCCAGTGGTACATGGGCCCCTTTGAGGAGATCCGGGGTTTCTGGGATAACTTTAACCACCCCTATATCGAAGTGGAGGACAGCGCCGTGGCGGCCATCCGCTTCAAGAACGGCGCTCTGGGTTCGGTACTGGTAAGCAATTCCCAAAAACCGGGAATCTACGCCAAGGTACATATCCACGGCAGTTCCGCCTGGTCCGCCGGGGTACAGACCGACGGAGGCGCCATGTTTATCGCCGGGATGAGTTCCATCACGGAGCCTCCCCTGAACGATCTGTGGACCATCGAAGGGGAAAAGGATCTATTGGACAAATTCCGGGCCGAAGACGAAGCCTTCTTTAAGACCATCAACGCCACGGTGTATTTCTTCAGCCTTCAGCTTGAGGATTTCTGCGGCGCCATCCAGGACGGCCGCCCGCCTGCCTCCAGCGGGGAAGAAGGCCGGGAGACGGTAAGGTTCATAGAGACTCTGCTTAAAAGAGGCGCCCCCCGGGACAGGGCTTGCCAATAAGGATCTGCGGCGGCAGATAAGATCAGCCTAACGAAACGTATTGCGCCAAAACGAAATGCCTCATTTTAAAATGTTAGCGAAAATTGCTTTTTGGCGGTTTTTATAGTATACTTTCTTTTATGAATATTGTCATGTTTACCGATGCATACTGGCCCCGGGTGAACGGTATTTCTGTTTCAGTGGAATCGTGTTCCCGGGCCCTTATTCGTATGGGGCACCGGGTGATGATAGTCTGCTCAGTTTATCCGGAATCCCTGTTGGAAGAGTTCAAATTTTTTACCGGAGAAGTGGAAAATAACGGCCCCCAGGAACCCATTATACTCAGGGCGCCTTCCATGCCCCTGCCTTTGCCGGTTTCCAAAGAAGACCGGCTTGCCAAAACTTCAGGCTGGTTCTGGGTCGCAAAACACATTGAAACCTTTAATCCCGACATTGTTCATATCCACACGGAATTTGTAATTGCGCAATTCGGCTTTTACTATGCCAAACTTCACTATCTTCCGGCAGTCTACACCTTTCATACCATGTGGGAAGATTATGTTTTCTCCTATTTCCCGATGGTGCCGGGTTTTCTGCTGCGTTACGTTGCCCGCCGGGTTCTTAAAGGCGCGCTGCGCCGTGCGGATCTTGTCATCGTGCCCACTCCCCAGATACGGGAAGTAGTAAAGCGTTACCGGGTACGCAAAGAAACGGTGATGCTTCCCACGGGTATAGATCCTAAACAGTTTGATCACAGCAGGGAAGATATCGAAGCCTTTGGGAAAAAACTACAGGAGCAGTTCCCCGGTCTCAAGGGCAAGCGTATCCTCCTCTTTGCAGGCCGGGTAGCCCAGGAAAAGAATATTTCATTTTTGCTGAAACTGCTCCCCTCCATACGGGAAGAGCATCCCGACACGGTGCTGCTCATTGTGGGAAACGGCCCGGATCTTGATTCTTTCAAAAAAGAAGCGGAAGAGCTGGGATTGGCGGACTGCTGCTTCTTCCCCGGATACCTCAAGCGGGAGGAGCTTTCCCTTGCCTATGCCGTCTCCGATATTTTTGTGTTTCCTTCAATAACCGAAACCCAGGGACTTGTGACCATTGAGGCAATGTTTTCGGGCCTGCCCGTGGTGGCTATCGGCGAGATGGGAACCATTCAGGTGATGAACGGGGACAACGGCGGCTTTATGGTAAAGAACGATCCTGAGGAGTTCAGGAAAAGGGTCTGCATGCTTTTGAGCGACAGGGAACTCTATGAACAGAAGGTTCTTGATGCCAGGGCCCATGCCAAGTCCTGGACCATTGATAATATGATAGAAAGACTGCAGGGCATCTACGAAAAAATCCTTGATTCGTGGCCGGGTAAGAAGAGCGGCAGTTAGGTGCCGCACTTAAAAACCGGATCGGACATGAAGCGGAGTTTCATGCAGGCTGCGGATGATTTTGTCTCTCTGGGAATTGAAGCCGGTCTTGCGGAGCGGCTGCCGGAACGGGGCATAACAAAACCTTCGGAAATTCAAAAACAGGTCATACCCCTGATCCTTGAAGGGAAGGATCTGTTCTTCAGCTCGGCGACGGGGACGGGGAAAACCTTTGCCTACCTTTTGCCCATACTGCAGAGGCTGAAGGGGCCTGAGCCTTCGGCGCTGTTCCTTGCCCCTACATACGAACTGTGCGCCCAGATAAAAAACGAAACGGATTTCCTCCTGAAAACAAATTCCGTTTCCCGTTTTCCGCATTCAAGCCTCCTCTTAATCGGCAGCGGAAACATCTCCCGGCAGATCGACAGCCTGAAAAAAAATAAGCCTGAGGTAATTGCGGGAAATCCGGGAAGGGTACTGCTGCTTGCAAAAATGAAGAAACTTTCCTTGAAGGCCCTTTCTTTTCTCGTGCTTGATGAAGCCGACAGGCTTGTCTCGGACGAAAGCCTCGCAGAAACCCGTGAACTTTTGGAACTGATTCGCAGGGAAACGGGAGTCCCGCCGCATGCCGCCGGGCCTGTGTATATTTCCTGCTCGGCAACCATAACGGACAAATGCCGCCAAAGGCTTCTGCCTTTTTTCAGGCCGGATCATGCCGTAGTATCCCTGTCAAACAGGGACGTGCTCCGGGAACAGATAGAGCATTGGGCCTTCTTTGCGGAGCGCAGGCATAAAATTTCAAGCCTCCGTTCCTTTCTGGCGGCGGTAAAGCCGGGGAAGGCTCTTGTGTTTTCAGGCGGCGCAGGACAGCCGGGTAATGTCGTCTCCCAGCTCCAGTATCATCATATCAAGGCCCTGCCCCTGTTCTCCGGCATGGACAAGAAGTCCAGGAAAGCCGCCATAGACGGTTTCCGCAGCGGGAAAGTAGAGGTTCTGGTGTCAAGCGATCTTGCCTGCCGCGGCCTCGACATAAACGGTGTCACTCATATAATCGCCCTTGACTGCCCCGGAGAAGATCTGGTCTACATACACCGTGCGGGAAGAACGGCCCGTGCGGGAAGGCGGGGGGTAATGGTTACTATAGGAGACGAACAGGAGATGAATGCCCTCGCACGGCTTGAAAAACGCCTTGGTATTACGGTGTATCCGAAGATCCTGTTTCAGGGAAAAGTTGCGGCGGCCGGCGGCAAATAGACTCGTTCAAAAACCCGGCTGGTTTCCAACAAGTCTGTCCCTAAAGCAACCGGCTTTATGGATAGACACTGCTCAGCGGGCAGTTCCGGCGGAAGGCGTGATGAGTACTTTTTCTATTCTGTTGCCGTCCATGGAGAGGATGCGGAAGGTGTAGGAACCGTATTCAAAGATATCATTTGTCTTAGGTACTTCTCCTGTCAGGGAGAGGATAAAGCCTGCCAGGGTATGGTATTCCGGGTTTGGGCCCTGATTACTGGAATTGAGACTTTCAAGCGACAGGGCCTGTGCTATATCATCGATACTGATACTGCCGGCAACAGTAAAACTGCCGTCCTTTTCCCGGCTGAGTTCTTCCTCTTCCCCGGAATCCGCGGAAAGCTGGCCTATAATCTCTTCTACCAGGCCCTGTACCGGAAGTATCCCCGCAAAGCCTGAATATTCATCCATTACAAAGAGGTGGTCCGTTTCACCTTTTTTGAAGGCTTCAAAGGCCTTGAGGGCGCTCATGGTTTCCGGCACGAACTGGGGCTGTTTCAATATGCTTCTCAGTCCTCCTGAAAAACCGGAAAGCAGGGCCTTGAGCATGTCTTCGCGGAAGACCATGCCTACAATTTCGTCCAGAGCTTCCTTTGCCACGGGGAAACAGTTCTGGTTGTTTTTCTTGAGGGCAAGGCTGCGGATCTCTTCAATCCCCGCGTTTATTTCGATCCAGTCAATCTCGGAACGGTGAGTCATGAAGGCCCGTACAGGACGATCCCCCAGATAGAAAACCCCTTCCACCATGTCCCGTTCCCGGCTTTCCACAACGCCGGATTTTTCGCCTTCCCTCAGGGCAACGCGCAGTTCCTCTTCCGTAACCGCGGAAGTTTTTTCATCAAGGCCGAAGGCATTACGGATCAGTGTTTTGAACCTGAGGGAGAGAAGGCTGAAAGGCCGCAGAAGCGCCGCCAGAACTTTAACGAAGGGGAGCACGGCAGCCGATATTTTTTCCGGCGCCGAAAGGGCGATCATTTTGGGGAACATGTCCCCCAGGAGCACTGCCGCAACGGTGATGCACAGGATAACCGCGGCAGGCCCGAGAATACCGGCATAGGGGGCGACGCTTTCGATGTTTTTCAAGGATGCGCTAAGGCGGCGCGCAGGCCCAAAACCTCCGGCCGCACCGGCAAGGATCTCCAGAAAGATGATCCATATACGCAGGCCCGCAAGAAATACCGGCGGATTTTCCACCGTTTCCAGAACCTGCCGGTACTTCCGGTTTCCGTTTTCCGCCAGGGCGCGAAGGTAGGTTTTCCGTGAATAGGTAAAAGCGGTTTCCGCCAGGGTAAAAAAGGCCTTGACAAGAATTACGGCCAATATAAAGAGGATACGGGAGAAGATGTATTGGGCTCCGGAGATTCCGGAATTAAGCCAGGGATCCTCCATTAACTGCCGATCTCTTCCCGGGTGAGGGGACGCACGATGTGGATTCCCTCCTGGCTGGTTTCCTGAACCTTGTTTTTGCCGTCGGGGGTGAGTTCTCCCAGGATCTGGACAATGGGGTACTTGGGTTTTTCGGGTATAACATCCACCACCTGGCCTTTTTTGGCGTTGGAGAGGAGCACATAGAGGCCGATGGGATAGATTGAAAGGGAGAAAACCAGGGCCCGGACAACCGTCTCATCGTACTGCTTGCCCTCGTTTTTCAGAAGTTCCAGCATGCCCGTGTAACCGTCCTTGGCCTCCTTGTGGGGCCGCTTTGTGGAGAGGGCTTCATAGGAGCATGCCACGGCAATTATCTTTGCATAGAGGCTTATCTTGTCGCCGGTGAGTTTTTGGGGATAACCCGAACCGTTTTCCCGTTCATGGTGTTCAAGCGCGGCCACGCTTACCGCGAGGGGGAAATCGAAGGATTTAAGGATATTGAAGGAGAGCACCGGGTGGGTAAGAATGGCCTTGCGTTCCTGGGGAGCCAGGGGCCGCCTGGACAGGTAAACCTGAGGCGGCAGCTTCATCATGCCTATTTCGTGGAGCAGGGCCGCCACGCCCAGCTCTATGAGCCTGTGACTGACCAGTTTCAGGGTAAAACCGATGATGATCGCTATTATTGTGGAACGGACCGCATGGCTTGCAAGGTAGTTTTCATCCGGCGAAGGCTCTGTATTCCGCATAACCCGCATGATAAAACGCCGGTCTTCCCGGATAATATCGCAGGCAGTCTTGACCTTGTCCGCCACCTCCTTGAAAACCAGGGTGTTTTTGATGGCTACTTCCGTTAAAAGAGTCTCTACATATTTCTGAAAAGCCGTATAGAATTCTTCAGCCCGCTTGATCTTGTCTCCGTCGGAGAGGAGAGACATCTGGGTAAGCTCCTGTTCCTCCAGCGCGTCTACCTCTTCGGCCGCATATTCTTTCCGGGGCTCGCCCTCGGTTAAAATTTCCTTGAATTTCCAGTCCTGCAGAGCCTTGAGCAACTGCTCGTCAAAGGGCGTCTCGGGAGCGGCCAGTATAAACTGGTTATCCAGATAGACCGTCTTGGAAAAATAACTGTTCAGCGGTATCTCTTCCAGCACATAATGTCTCATCAGTTTTTCTCCATGCCTTCCTTATTGCAATTTATTCCGAAATACTATTAAGTTAAAAAACCACCCCAAAACCCAATTTGGGACAAGCTCAAACAAAGGCGCTATAATTCTATTATATCGCTATTATTCTTCTCGGTATATTATAGGGGAATTGTATTTGAAATTCAAATCCATTTTCATCATCTTTGATGCAATTATACTCTTTTTCCTGCTTTTGCTGACAGTTATGCCCGTTTTTACCCTGGGACCCTCCATGGCGGCGGATTTTTTGGCCTCAATATGGCCCCTGTTCCTTGTTTTTCTGTTTGCCCTGATTTTTTTGAATGTTTTTTATGCTGTCAAGTACCCGCTTTTCAGGCTTTTGGAGATGGAAGACTGGCCTGCCCTCATCCGGTATCTTGAGCAGAAGGTGATTCAGGACGGGCATTACAGCGCTTCCCTGGTACGGCTTTTGGCGAATACCTACCTCGTCATGTCCGATTCCGCGGGGGTAACAAGTTTTGAGGCGAAAGTTGCCATTGCCAAACCGGCCCTGCTTGAGTCAAACGCCCTGATCTTCGGCGCCGCCCGGATCCTCAAGGGGGATTACGCCGGTGCGACGGTTTTTTTCAGGAACCGGCTGCACGGAGGGGCAAAACGGGATAAAGACTGGATCCGGTGGTACTATGGTTTTTCCCTGCTGCTGGAAAGGCATTTTGAAGAAGCGGCCGGGCAATTCAGGACTTTGGCGGTATTTTCGGCTGATGCCATGGTAACAGGCCTTGCCTCCTGGTTCCTCTTTGATATCCTGGCAAAGAACATGGATCAGGGAGAAACGGCCCTGAAGAGCGCCGAAGAAGGCCGGATGAGGCTCCGTAAGGATATAAAGACCCGTAAAGACTGGGAGAAGGAAGGAGCCAAACTGGAAACTGAAGTTCATGCAGCAATTCTGAAGAAATACATTGACAAGGCCGCCGATTGGATCTACGGCAGTACAGGGAAAGGAGCGCTTATATGAGAAATTTTTCAAAATCGGTAAAACTGGATGAAGTGTGTTACGACATACGCGGCCCGGTACTCAAGGAGGCAAAACGTCTTGAGGATGAAGGTTTTCGTGTCCTCAAGCTTAACATAGGAAATCCCGCCGCCTTTGGCTTTAACGCGCCGGATGAGATAATTCACGACATAATAGTGAATCTGCAGAATGCCCAGGGTTACGGAGACAGCCGCGGCCTCTTTGCGGCCCGCAAGGCGGTCATGCACGAATGTCAGCTCAAAGGGATTATGGATGTAGGCATAGATGATATTTACATCGGCAACGGGGTGAGCGAACTCATCATGATCGCCATGCAGGGCCTTCTGGATTCAGGCGACGAGGTTCTTATTCCCATGCCCGACTATCCCCTCTGGACAGCGGCAGTAATTCTGTCGGGAGGCAAGGCGGTGCATTATCTGTGCGATGAAGAATCCGGCTGGAATCCCGATCTCGATGATATCCGTTCAAAAATAACAAGCCGCACCAAGGCTGTCGTGATTATCAATCCCAATAACCCCACGGGAGCGGTGTACGACCGGGAGATTCTGGAAGGAATAGCAAAAATAGCGCATGAACACGATCTTATCGTCTACGCCGATGAAATTTATGACAAGATAACCTATGACGGGGCTGTGCATATACCCATGGCAGCCATTGACCCTGAAATTCTTACGATCAGTTTCAACGGTATGAGCAAGGCCTACAGGGCCGCAGGCTTCAGGGCAGGCTGGATGTTTCTGTCGGGCAACAGGAAATGTGCGGAAGGCTATGTAGACGGCCTTGAGATACTTTCCAACATGAGACTCTGCGCCAACATGCCTGCCCAGTTCGGAATACAAACGGCGCTGGGCGGCCATCAAAGCATCAAGGATCTTATCATCCCCGGAGGAAGACTTAAAGAACAGCGGGATGTGGCGGTCAGCATGGCAGGCTCCATCCCCGGCCTTTCCGTGGTGATGCCCAAGGGCGCCCTCTACTGCTTCCCCAGAGTGGACATGGCCCGCTTCAACATTACCGATGATGAAAAGTTCATGATAGATCTATTACGGGAGCAGCATATCCTCATGGTTCACGGCACGGGCTTTAACTGGCAGAAACCGGATCACTTCCGCATCGTCTTTCTTCCCGACAAGGATACTCTCGCTGATGCCATGAAGAGGCTTGCCGTATTTCTGGAACACTACAGACAGGATTGAAAGTGACGGGATTGAAAAAACAGCCTGAGTAATTTATAACAGAATCTTTTCCGTCTGCAAATGAGGCCCCGGACTGAATTGCCGGGGCTTTTTTGTATCAGGTAATATATTTTTTGCTTGCCACAAATTCTATATTTGATGCAAAATATTTTAATAAAGTGTTTCTACAAATCCAATTATCAAAGTTCTCCATTATTCTGAAATTCTTACGGCCAAACGGTATTTTACGAAACGGTAAAAAATCTCTGTACCAGTAATCATTCAGACTATAGTTTGTTTCCTCAAGTAAATGTTTTATCCCGTTTTTAGTATAAAGCCTGTCATGGTAGTAATTGCCTTTTAACCGTATCAGGTTTTGACTCCATGAGTATTTATTTGGCAGCCAAAAACAGAAAAAAAGGCCGCTTGGTTTTAATATCCTGTTTATTTCCATCAATGACTGCCTGTCATCCGGCACATGTTCTAAAACGCCAAAACTTAAAACTATATCAAATGTTTCATTGTTAAATGGTAAAAGATATTTATGAGATAATGGTATAACAGTTATTTTTGCAAAATCGGCTATGGGCGTATACTGTCCGAATGCCGAATCGCTCTGTTGATTTTCTATGTCACAACTTATCACGTCGATATTTCTTTTTTTTAACAGATATGATACCTGGCATTTCCCACAACCCCAATCAAGCACGGAAAAAGTATTTTTATTAAACCATTTACATGAAAATGCCAGCAAATACTCTACAAGGTAGGTGTGCATATTTTGTACTACCGGATTTTTGAGAAAAATATGACTCTCTTCTTTTTTTCTTAATCCGGAAGTCTGTTTTATATCAACTATATTTGCCAATTCTTTATCATACGGATAATACTTAGCAAAATATTCTATTCTTATTTTTTTAAGAACGGATTTGTTTCCTTTTTTCTTCATGGCCATCATGTACTATTTCATCCTTTGCAAACACTAATGTCTGTGACATTCCTGATATTACTCCTGCCTTTCATCATCAGGAGAGTAAAAAATCCATACACGGCTGTTACGGTATTTTTTATCTTTCTTTTTCTTCCCCAATAGACATATCAATAAGGTCCCTTTCCTTCAAAAACCCCGGAACGATCGTATTCTGGGTAAGGACAAGAAATTTTGTCATATCAACGACTTTTTTCTTATTGCTTTCATTCAAAACAGAAAAATTCTGTTGCATGATTTCTGTCATTTTCTTATCCGTTTTCATGTAACAACTTTCCCTTATTACTATTATAGTGCATAGTATCATACTAAAAAAGAACAGTCAACACTTTTCGGAAAAAAATTCGCTCTTTTACCGGGCTTTCCTTCTTGCTTTTTGTATATTTTCCTACTATTATAGGACTATGAACTATGCTATTAACGATAGACTGAAAGAGGCGCGCCTTGCCCTGAAACTTTCCCAAAGAGCCTTTGCCAAAGGGATTTTCCTTAAAAGCGCGGGCTATTACGGCGATATAGAAACACATAGAAACGAAGTCAATGAACGTGTTGTGGAACTGGTTTGCAGTATTTACGGGGTAAACAAGGTATGGCTTAAAACGGGTAAGGGAAAGATGTTTGACAAAAAAATAGACAACCAGCTTGAGGAGATGACTGTTTTATTCAATCAACTAAATATCCATTTTAAGGGGTATGTATTGACCCAGATAAGGCAGTTAGTTAAGCTCCAAAATATCAAAGAAGATGAATAACTTCATCATGGGAGATTCATAACAAAATCTCCGGGGATATGAAAAACCCCATAAAACTCCGTGACGGGATTGAAAAAACAGCCTGAGTAATTTATAGTTGAAACATGGATCAAAATGAAATAAAGACGCCGTCTGAACCTGCCCATTACACCAGCCTGAGGATTCAGGGCCCCCTGATCATCAACGGCGATCTTGAAAAACAATGCTGGAAAGACGCGGAGAAATCGGGCCGCTTTGTGGACATGGTAAGCGGGGAACCTGCCTTTTTTGATACCCGTATGGCGAGCCTCTGGGATGAACAGAACCTTTACATCGCCTACTGGCTTGAGGAACCTCTGGTGCGGGCAAGTTTTACCGAACGTGATTCCCTTGTCTGGTTTGACAATGACGTGGAACTTTTTCTTGATGGTGAAAATTCCTACTATGAATTGGAGATAAATGCTTTTAACACGGTTTATGAAGTCTTCTTTGTTTACCAGGATGCCCTGAAGCAGGGGAGCCGTTTTTCCGGCAGGGCGGAATTTGACCTTTACAACAGAAATGTTGATGTGCTCTGCGGTTTTCAGGATTTTTCCCGTTTCGGAAAAAGCAGGAAACGCTGGGCCTTTATGGACTGGGATTTTCCGGGGCTTAAAACCGGAGTAAAAGTCCAGGGAAGCATCAACGATCCTTCCGTTACGGATAAGGGCTGGACCGTGGAAATTGCCCTTCCTTGGGAGGGTTTTGGATCTCTGCTTCCCGGACAGAATTTTCCCCCCAAAAAAGGCGACAGTATCCGTGCCGCCTTCTTCCGTTTTGAGGCCCTGCGTTATCACAATAAAACGGTGCCCGAAAGCGCCGGCTGGGCCTTGAACGCCCATGGGGTTTACGATTCTCATCTTCCGGAGAAATTTTCCATTCTTCATTTTGAAGAATAGACTTGGGCCGGGAAACATGTATGCTTGTTTTTTTCTTTGATTTGTCTTATATTATTAGTACTCGTTGAGTATGAAAACATGCTTTTTTAAGGAGAAAACATGAATCGCAGTATAGGTTCTTTCTTGTGGCAGATAGCGGTAGCATTGTATCTGTTTGCCAACGGAGTCCTGGGAATTCAGAAGGGAGGGGATTTTAAGATCATTTATGGAACCCTTTTTTCCGGGGATCTTCTCACGGCCCTCACCGTCATAACCGGAATCATCGCTCTTTTGGCAGGAATTCTGGTACTTCTGGAACTTTTCAATGTTGAAATCGGTTTTCTGGATACGCTGGTGCTTGTTGTAGCGATAGTCTGGCTGGTCTACGTCGTCATTGAAATCTTTGGCTGGATAAGCGGCAAATACAAACAGAATTTCCTGCATGTACTCCAACTGCTTGCCGTCCATCTTATGGTTCTCGGTTCCCTTCTGGTTGCAAGCAAGAAGTTCGACAGATAAAACGTTTTCTGTCTGCAAATGAGGCCCCGGGCTGAATTGCCGGGGCTTTTTTGTGTGCGGTGCCAGGATGCCGATGGGAATTTTACGGAGCGGAACAAACTGAAGAGAGTGCGGCTGGCGGAGGAAGGTCTCCACCGGTACCGGGAGCCTGTCATTATCTGTTTTTATTCAAATAGTCTCCCAGATCTTTATCCAATCCATAGATATTTTCTACAAACCACTCCCGTAAAAATATGACTATATTTAGTAATGACATCTGTTGTTTCCCGTTTATTATTTTTTCCGTCATTTTCTTTATATTTTCCAACAACTGATCGTGCCGTTTTTTATGGTTTTCGTAATGCGGATAATTCTTTTCCAGCATAAGCTTTTCTTCAGCCTCAAAATGCCTTTGAAAATGTTCCGTTATAATCAATACCAAATTGATAAATGACTGCTGTTTTCCGTCATTATTATCTTCTCTGCAAAGTTTTAACAAATCAGTAATCAATGCCATTATTTCCTGATGCTGTTTATCTATTTCCGGTATTCCTACAGAATATTCACTTCTCCATTGGAGGAAATTATCACAATCCATAAAATACCTCTCCGCTTCGTTCGTATTTAGCGTATCGGCTATTATCAGCTCTGCCGCAGGCCGCAGAGCGGGTGTTTTCCAAAGAGAAAGAGGGTCTCATACAAGGGAGGCTTCCGGCATAGTTGAGTACCCTACAGGTAGTGGTGTTTGGGGCAAAACTACGCTATATCCGGGGGGGGGGGGTAATTTCTTGCTATATAAGAAAACGGACAACCTCATAGCATGAATTTATCATAGCCAGGGGGAAATGTCAAGGCTGGATCGGGCCACAAAAATTTCACTAATGGGTGCAATTTTTTTTCGGGACATTTAGACGATAAACCGGTATAGCGGCCCGCAGAGCCCCCTTGTTTTGACCAAAAAGGTGGGGGGTTGGATATGAAAAAGCCCCATAAACCCCCAGGCGGGCTTCTATGAGGCTTATATGGGGTATTTTTTTGAGGCCACCGCCTCTGTTTACGCGATCTTTTGCTTTAGCTGTATCTGGAATCCAAGAATATCAAGCACTTTCATGACTGTGGAAAATGAGGGATTCCCTTCCGGAGATAAAGAACGGTACAGGCTTTCACGGGCAACATTCAGCTCCCTTGCTATTTGCGCCATGCCTTTAGAACGGGCAATATCACCAATCACGGAAAGCAGTAACTCCGTATCATTTTCTTCCAGCGCCGCTTCAAGATACGCCAGTACATCCTCTTTGGAATTGATATATTTTGCAGGGTCCCATTTTGTGGTTTTAAGCATCTTCATACTCCTTTGCCAAACGCTTGGCAGTTTTAATATCACTTTGCTGGGTAGATTTATCACCGCCACAAAGCAATAAAATAATTTCTTTCCCCGTGTCCTTATAATACACCCGGTAACCAGGGCCATAATCTATCCGCATTTCAGAAACGCCTTCTCCGGCCGGTTTCACATCCCCAGGGTTTCCGGCTATAAGCCGCTTTACCCTCAGGATAATCCTGGCCTTTGCGCGGAAATCTCGAAGATCCATCAGCCATTTTGTATAAGCCTCTGTTTCCTGTAGTTTTATCATAGTATGAACGTAACTTATATATTACAATATGTCAAGAGGAAATTTCGATTTTTTATATAAAAACGTGGTTTTGGTTTCTTTGCCACGAAGATTAGATTTTGGAAAAACGGATTGTACCGTAATTTCTTACGGTACAATGACTTACAACTGAGCCGCGGCCGATTCGAACGGCCGACCCACGCCTTAAAAGGGCGTTGCTCTACCTACTGAGCTAGCGGCCCAAGCTCAGTAAGCCTAGCAAAAAACGCCCTCTTTAGTCAAGAACGCATGGTCTAATTCTAGCGCATGGTCTAATTCCCGGAAGAGGGGAGGCCGAAGTAAATCTTGAGAAGCAGTGTTAACGCGTGCTGGGCCGCATAGTTCTTTCCGTAGATCGGCAGGGTGTAGTCCAGTTCGGCTTCCATGGGCAGGGGGCCTGCGAAGAACAGATAGCCTATCCGGGGCATCATGCTGAAGAGCATCTGTGAACCGAGGATTTCCATGGTTCTGCCGTCGTATTTGGCGACAACAGGGGGCGCCATGTTCACCGTGAGGGGCAGGCCGGCGCTAAGCATGTTATTCCCGAAAGCACGGGTATAGACCGGCTCAATCTCAAAGGTCAGTTTACTGCTAAAGTCCACAGAGCTGCCGTCCAGGGAGCCGCCGTATTCAAATCCGTATTTTTTTGCGGGAATGCTGGTAAGGTAGCGTGTAAATTCGGTAGAGAAGCCTATATAGAAGTTCCCGCTAAAGATATAGTCGGCGTTGAGCCTGCCTCCGATGCCGAAGGCATGGCGGTCAAGGCTGCTGACAGTATAGATTCCGCGTGCGGGATCTTCCGGTGTCTGCCCGCTATAGACGCTGACTGCCGCCTTGTTGAAGTATTCCTTGATGTTATTGGTATACGAGGCGTACTGGCTCTCAAAATCCGGGCCGGGGAGGGGAATTTTGAGTCCCGGCGCAAAGGCAATTCTGATGATTTCGTTCTTTACCGCTGCGTTTTTGCCAACGATGAGGAAGCGGATGCCGAAATCCATGTCGGCCACGCCGTTGACGTTGTATTCATTCTTGTCGGTATAGGTGATGCCGGATTTGGTGACGCTGTTATCAAGATCGACGGCAGAAGCGAAATTCCAGCCCGGCGCCCAACGGAACGCAATGGTACACCAGTCCAGTATGCCATATTCGGCGGCAAAACCCAGGTTTCCGCCCGTAACACGGCCTTTTCCGTCTTCATAGGCATTGTAGGAACCCAGTCTGTCATAGGTACCGGGAACAAAGAAGAAGGTGGGGGCCACATAGACTCGTCCCGTGCCTTTCGGCATGGTCTGGGCTGTATCGGCCAGGACGGCGCCTGCACAGAATAGTGCGATAATGGTAAAAATCAGTATTTTTTTCATGTAATTCTCCCTTTAATGCAGAAAGAAAGCTTTGATCTGATCCAGATCGCTTGAACTGAGTCCCAGACCCGGTCTGTCAAGCTTTGGGACATCCCTGTCCTGAAATTTGAAGGAACCCATTTTGTTGGTCAGGTAGTTTTCTATGCCGCCCCATTCATCATCAATACGGGCAAATGCGGCTTCTATGTATTCCCGCTTGACTGTTACCAGCGGTTCAATATCGCCCTTGCCACCGGTTCGCTGTTTTATAAGCTCCACGTATGGGGCATATTTTTCCTTGACGTTTTCCGCGGAGATTAAATAGTCGTTGATGACGATCTCCCGGTCAACACCCAGGAGGGAGAGAAGAAGAGCCGCTGCAAACCCGGTGCGGTCTTTGCCTGCGGAACAATGGAAGATTAGGGGAAAGTTTGCTTCGTTTTTCAGGGTTTGGAAAAAAAGTTTATATTCGCCCATAAAACCGGTAACCAGATCTTTTTCCGGATACGCATAGTAGAGGTTGGGAGAGAATCTGCCCGTGGATATACCGCCGAGATAGTCAGGATATTTTATTTCGATGGGCCCGTCCGGATTTTCGATAAACTGAGGCAAAATGGGATCTCTCAGCATTGCCAGATACTTGTCATTTTGGCTTGGGGCCTTATAACCCGGCGGTGGTTTACCGTACAGCAAGCTTACCCAATAGGTATTCTGTTTCGCATTCCGCGCGGCCGCTCCTTCAAAATTGAGATCCCCGGCGCTGATCGGGATGGGAATAAAATTGCCCGCGGAACGGGGGAGTATATCCTCTCCGTTTGAGCGCCGCTCATTCGGGGTACGGAAATCGATTACCGACCTGATTCCCTTCATCTCCAGATTCCTCAGATCCGGGTCCGAGAGATTGTTGAGTTCGTCTGAACGGTAGATAAGGTTGTAGCGGACACGCTTGCCGTCTGAGTTCTCGTAACCACCCAGATCCCTCATGTTGTATACCCCGGAGAGGGACTTTTTTACCCCCGGTTCCGGGTCGGAGGGCAGGGAGCTTCCGTCATCACATCCTGCCATACCGATAGATACTGCCAGAAACCCCAGTAATACTTTCCATGTGCAAGCTGCCAAAGGTGCCGTACAAGCAGCTTTCTTTCGTGTGCGGCCAGAAGGGACGCATGCTCTCTGTCTCATGATTAATGACCTCCATGGATAATTTATCTAAATAATGAATAATTTTAAGAAACATCTATTATTTAGACTATTCTAGTGTCATTTATAATATTTGTTTCAAATATCATGATGTCCATAGAGGTTCTTCCGTAATTTGGCATTTTGAAACGGTTTCCCTGGAAAAGCGAAGTTTTCTAAAGGCTCCAATTCCGAATGACTCCAATGTTGAAGAAGTATCCTTTTTCAGGTAACCTAAATTCATGCGGAGCATCGTATTTTCAGGCGGCGGCAGCGGCGGGCATATCTACCCCGGTTTGGCGGTAGCCGCCCGGATAAAAGAGCTGAGGGTCTACCGGATTTTCTGGATTGGGCAGGGAACCGGTATGGACAGGAGTATCGTAGAAAATGAAGGTATCCAATTCTACGGAATTCCTGCCGGAAAGTTTCGCCGCTACCTCTCCCTCAAGACCATACCGGACTTTTTCCGGGTTATTGCCGGTTTTTTTGCCGCACGGCGCATCCTTAAAAGGGAAAAACCGGTTTTGCTCTTCTCCAAGGGGGGCTTTGTCTCGGTTCCGCCCTGCGCGGCGGCAGCTTCCCTCAAAATTCCTGTCTATACCCATGAGTCGGACATCAGTCCGGGACTGGCCACGAAGATAAACGCCCGTTTTGCCGCCCTTTCGGGGGGACGAATCTTTACGGCCTATGAAGAAACGTCGGCCTTTTTCCCGGAGGCGCTGCGTTCCCGTATCATTGTCAGCGGCCAGCCGGTGCGGAACAGTTTCCGCAAGGCGGATCCGCACAGAGGAAAGACCTTTCTCGGCCTGGCCGCGGATGAGCGGATTCTCCTCGTTCTGGGGGGGAGTCAGGGAGCCTGGGAACTCAACGAACTTGTCAAAGAGAACCTGGACGCCCTTACCCGTTACTATACGGTAGTACACCAGACAGGGCCCAAAAACCAGTGGAATCTCAAGAAGGGCAGCCGCTACCGTTCCCATGCCTTCATCGGGAAGGAGATGCCCGATGTACTTGCCGCCGCGGAACTGGTGCTGGGGCGGAGCGGGGCAGGCACGGTCTGGGAATGCGCCGCCGCGGGGAAGCCCATGATCCTCATTCCCCTTGCGGGTACGGGAACCAGGGGGGATCAGGTGGAGAATGCACGTTACTTTGAAAAGGCCGGCGCCGCATTGGTGTTGTACCCTGCCGGCGGGGAAGCTCTCGTTTCCGCAGTAGGGGAACTTCACGACAATGAGGCAAAGAGACGCGCCATGGCTGCCGCTTCCCGGTGTATAGGGGAGAGGGATGCGGTCTCCCTCATTGCCGCTTCCCTGTCCCGGCCCCCGGAGGAAACCCGATGAGGGAGATCGCCGCCATTGATTGGGTCTTTATTGTTCTCGCTCTGATTTTTATCATCCGCTCGGGGCTTAAGGGTTTTATCAGCGAGTTTACCGGCATGGCTTCGGTGATTCTGGGAATCCTTACCGCTCTTTTTCTCTATAAAAACGGCGGAATCTATCTGCGCCAGCGTTTCATGCCGAATATCAGGATCATCCCGGAGATTCTTGCCTTTCTGGCCATATTCCTGATTGTCTTTGTGCTCGTCAGAATCGTGGGTTTCCTGCTTCGGGATATTTCCGAACGGATCAATTTCCATTCGGTTGACCATTTTCTCGGCGTTATTCTCGGCATTGTTCAGGGCCTTACGGTGATCATCCTCCTGCTTCTTGTCCTGACCCGGCAGCCTCTCTTTGACGCAGGCCCCATTCTGGAAAAAAGCATCTTCGGGGATTTTATCCTCCCCCTGATCGCAGAGAAGGTAAAAGATGTTTGAAAACCTCATCGGACAGCCGGCGTTCGAACAGCTCCGGGAGGATCTTCTGCAATCCCGGCTGGCCCCTTCCATGCTCTTCTGGGGGCCTCCCGCTTCGGGAAAGGGGACTGCCGCCCTGGAACTGGCACGGGTTCTCTCCTGCGAAGCCGCAGGCCGGCATTACGGTGAATGGAACTGCGGCTGCCCCTCCTGTACCCGGCACCGGCTTCTCCTTCATCCGGATCTTTTGATGCTGGGAAAGCGGAATTTCAGGATGGAGATTGCCGCCGCGGGAGCCGCTCTCGGCCGGGACTGGACTTCCGCTTCGGCCCTGACGCTCTTTATTCGTTCCGTCCGGAAGCTCATGGGCCGTTTTTCTCCTGTGCTCATGGAAGACGACCCCAAACTCTCCAGACTCAACCCCCTGCTTCTCTCCCTGGAAGAAACGCTGGAGGATATTGTCTCCGCCGCCCCCGAAGAGCGGGAAAAAATCCGGGACTCGATCATTGAAGATTCGGGAAAACTGGAGGATGAAGGACTCGCCGCCCAGGTTCCCGTTGCCCAGATACGGAAGGCCTCATGGTGGAGCAGGCTTGCCCCGCAGGGGAAACGGAAATTCCTGCTCATAGAAAATTCAGGCCGCATGCAGGAAGGAGCCCGCAATTCACTGCTTAAGATCCTGGAAGAGCCTCCGGCAAGCTTGAGCATACTCCTGTGCAGCAACAGCCGGGAAACGATTCTGCCGACCCTGCTTTCCCGGCTGCGGCCGTACCGTTTTTTTCAGCGGGACGAGGCTGCGGAGGCGGAAGTGCTCCGCCGGGTTTTCAGGCTAAGAGACGGCGAAAATACAGGCGGCCTTACCGGATACCTTGAATCCTTTCTCCCGCTAAGCGATGAAGGGCTCCGGCTCCTGGCCTGCTTCTTCATTGCATCCCTTGCCCGCAAGGCGGCCCTCTCCCTCAAACGTGCCTCGTCAACGCTGCCTGAACCGCTGATCAGCCTGGGAAAGTATACGGCGCCTCAGGCGGAGGCTTCGGGTCTGAAGGCCGTCCCGGATAACGGGACGATCATCAGAACCGTACTGGACAAGGCCGGTAATTTTTCCGAAGCGGAACTGTTTTCCCGTTTTCTTGAGACCCTGCTCTCCCAGGTTTCCGCCTGTTTCCGGGACAGTCTGCGGGAGCATGCCGCCGCGCCCGCCGCGTGGCTGGATCTCTGGCGTAGAAAAACTGCGGATGCCGATTCGGCCCTGAAGATCTGGAACCTGCAGGTCCCGCTGGTACTGGAACGGCTCTGCACCGAACTTGCCGGAGGGATGGTTACACTCTCATGAGGGATTTTATCAAGCGGGCTTTGACCAAGCTCTACAAACTTACCCCCGCGCAGGTGGAAGAACTTCTCAACCTGGCGGCGGAGGAAGTCTCCCGGCTTGAAACGGTGATCGATTCCCTTACCGACGGAATTCTTGTTCTGGATGAAAACCACTGTCTTGTCATGGCGAACAAATTTGCGGAACGGATTCTTCCTCTTTCAAAGTTTGAAGGCAGTCCGGTGCCGGTCTGGAAGGTGGTTCAGGATGAAAGGGTCGTGGAATTTTTTCAGGAGTCCCTTATATCGGGCGACAAGGTGGTTGAACGGGAGATCGATGTTGAATACATGGGAGTCCAGCGGCTTCTTTCGATCAGCATTCTTCCCCTGGTGGAGAATTTCAGGATAACAGGTTCCCTTATTTATATGGAGGATATTACCGAAAAACGGGGCCGCGAAGCACGGCTGCGACGCGCGGAAAACCTTGCAAGCCTTACCACGCTGGCGGCCGGGGTTGCCCACGAAATTAAAAACCCCCTGGGTTCCATTTCAATTCATATACAGCTTATCCAGAAGGTGATGGATGCCAACAAGAAGCTTTACTTTCAGGCTCATCCCGAGGAAAGCATGAAAAGTGAAGTGGGGCCGGTAAAGTACTTTCATCTTTTTGACCGCTATCTGGATGTGATTAACGAAGAGATTGACAGGCTCAATCACATCGTGGTGGATTTTCTCTTTGCCGTCAAACCCATGAAACTGGAACCGCGTGAGGGGGACATCAACGAGCTTGTCGCCAATCTTGCGGATTTTGTCAGTCTGGAACTGGAAAAGGAAAACATTGTCTGTCATCTGGATCTGGACAGGGAACTGCCCCTGCTCCACTTTGATGAACGTTACCTGAAGCAGGCGCTCCTCAACCTGATAAAGAATTCCCAGGCGGCCATGAAAGACGGAGGGGAACTGTTCATAAAAACCGAAAGGCAGGATCAGTCTGTTCTTATCCATGTTAAAGATACGGGGACGGGTATATCCGAAGCCAATCTTTCCAAAATCTTTGAGCCGTATTTTACCACCAAGGATACAGGTTCCGGGCTGGGACTTACGCTGGTTTTCAAGATAGTGCGGGAACATCAGGGAGAAATTACCGTTAAGAGCAGGGAAGGGGAAGGGGCTTCCTTTACCATCAGCCTGCCGGTTTTGCAGAAAGAGCAGAAGCTTCTTTCGTATGAGGGAACGGAATCATGAAGCTTTGTTTCATGTCCGATTTTGCCTGCGGCTTTGCGGCTGCTCAGGATAGAGGTTATCATGAAGTGCACATTGCTGATCATTGATGATGAAAAAAACATCCGTGAAGGGCTTGCGGCGGCCATGGAGCTGGAAGGCTACGAAGTCGCATTGGCCTGTGACGGAGAAGAAGGCTGGAAACGCTACGGGAAGGGCGACATTGATCTTGTTATTACGGATCTGCGCATGCCGGGATTTTCCGGCGAAGAACTCCTCCGCAGAATTACTGTCGAAAGTCCCGGCTTCCCGGTGATTGTGCTGACCGGCCACGGCACGGTGGAAAATGCGGTTGCCGCAATGCGGGACGGCGCCTACGATTTTCTTACCAAACCGGTAAACATCGATCACCTGGGCTTCATGGTAAAACGGGCGCTGGAAATCAAGGAACTGACGCGGCGTCACCGGGAAATGGAAACGGAGCTGGAACACCAGAGACAGTTCAAGACGATGATAGGCCGCTCGGCGGCCATGCAGCGGGTCTTCGATACGATAAGCCGCGTGGCGCCGACAAAGGCTTCCGTATTGATTACCGGGGAGAGCGGGGTTGGCAAGGAACTTGTTGCGGATGCGATCCACGAGCTTTCATCCCGAAAGGGGAGGCCACTGGTCAAGGTACACTGCGCGGCCCTGGCGGAGGGCCTTTTGGAAAGTGAGTTATTCGGCCACGAAAAGGGAGCCTTTACCGGCGCCCTGTCCCGCAGGCGGGGCCGCTTTGAGCTTGCCAACGCGGGAACCCTCTTTCTCGACGAGATTGGCGAAATCGATCAGAACATTCAGGTTAAACTGCTGCGGGTACTGCAGGAAAAAAAGTTTGAACGCCTGGGAGGCGAGGAGACCATAGAAACGGATGTAAGAATAGTGGCGGCTACCAACCGGGATCTCAAGGCGGAAATTGAAAAGGGGAATTTCCGTGAGGATCTCTACTACAGACTCAATGTGGTAAACATTCATGTGCCTCCCCTCCGGGACAGGAAGGATGATATTCCGCTTCTTGTGAGCGCCTTTCTTAAAGAATTTGCCGAAGAAAACGGAAAAAACATTGAAGGCGTCAGCGAAGGCGCCCGCGCCCGGCTCTATGCCTATGACTGGCCGGGTAATATCCGTGAATTGCGCAACTGTATCGAAAGCACCGTGGTGATGAGCAGGGGCGGCCAGATCGCCGAAGAGGATCTTCCCCCCACGCTGAACACCTTCCATGACGAAGGCTGGATCCGCATTCCCCTGGGAAGCAGCATGGAAGATTCCGAGCGGATCATCATCCGTGATACCCTTTCGTATTTGAAGGGAAATAAAACCAAAACCGCCGACATTCTGGGCATAGGCCGAAAAACCCTGCACCGTAAACTGGCGGAGGGAAAGGAGGACCACGAACCACACGAACAAACTCTCTAAATTTCCCGATCCCTTCGTGTCTGTTCGTTCCGTTCGCGGCGAAAATTCCTGAAATCCGGTTGTTTTTGAGCTTGTTTTTGATTCGTTGCGAAGGGTACATACCCCGAGGCTTGCCTCGGTTAAATTCTCCACCACTGAAAAAGTTATAAAATCGATCTTCGGATCGGGGTATGGCCCCAAGAACCCGCTTCGCGGGGGAAAGTACTATAAATTTCCTATCCAACGAAGATACCTCGGGGCTTGCCCCGAGGTTCTTCATGATTGAAAGTAAATAGGTTTACAGTTCTTCAATCTCTTTGATGGAAAAACCGCTCACCTGGGCAATCTGCTCAACAGAGAGTCCTATTTTCTTCATGTTGCGGGCAACTTCGCGTATACGCTCTTCCATCTCAGCTTTCATTCTGGCTTCCATTTTAACTTCCATCCCGGCCACCATCTCTTCAGCGATCCCTTCAGCCATCTTTTCAGCCATCTTTTCAGCCATCTTTTCAGCCATCTTTTCAGCCATCTCTTCAGACCTGGTCATTATGATGTCCTGCAGTCTCATACCGGCCTCCTTAAATTCATCGTATTTCCCGTATACCTTATTATATAAACGATCCAGCAAGTCAATCAACAGCCGCAG
>JAIRNJ010000198.1 GCA_031258115.1 Treponema sp.
GGTATGCTGCCCCCTTCTCCTATTCTTGCTTCCCCCTTCCCTAATAGTGCCAAACATCCCTCCGGCGCCCCCAGGACGCCGAACCCTGCCCCTGAGGGCAAGTTCACAGATACTAGCGCTCATCTCCCCGCTTTGTCAAGCCTTTTGACAAAAAAAAGAGAAATAATCGAAAAAAAACAATAGATTTGTTTGAGAACTCGATTGATCCTCTCGCAAGTCCTGAAGTTTCAGAACAACTCTACTATTTCAAGCTTTTCCAAGCTTTGTTTTTAAGAATTCAAATATTCAGACCAAATGAAACTGTTCCGAAAGCAGACAAACCTTGGAACAGCCTCAAATATATATATTTTCACATATCATGTCAATAGATTCCGGGAAAAAATTTTACACAAAATTGACATCCCGATCCGCCCCGGGCATTTCTTTTATGAGAAACCGGACTCAAGCGCCCGCTTTTTTATACACCCTCATATAATCAAAAAAAGAGAGCACGGAAAAAACGACCGAGATACTGAAAATAACCAGGGCGGCGATGCGGAAAGGCGGGACAAGGACATCATAGCCAAGACGTCCAAGGCTGGAGGACGCCAGGGCGGCAATTCCGGCGATGATATAGGTAAGGGTCTTGATCTTCCCGCCCATGCGGGCTCCCATGGCGATGCCCTTCTTCAGCATAAGGTTTCTGATGAAAAGAATACCGAATTCCCGGTAAAGCACGACCAAAAAAAGCGCCGCCGGCAGAATTCCGTCAACAACAAAGCAGAGAAAGTAGCTTACCTGTACAAGGGTATCTGCAAAAGGATCAAAAAGCCTGCCGAAATCGCTTCCTTCGTTGAATTTTCTTGCAACCATGCCGTCCAGCATATCGCTTATCTCGGAAACGATGAAAAGCACCCAGAGACAGGGTACTGTCCAGGCCGAAGTGTCTTTCAGCGAGGGAAACCAATGGGGGAGGAAGTATATGACAACAAAAAAGGGAGCCAGGATCAATCTAATAGAAGTAATTTTGTCAGCTTTGGTCATATTTAACTATGGGTTTGCGGGAAGGCCGCTGTCAAGAGAGTGGAATCCTTCAGCATCAAAAATCAGGGGGATTTCAGGCGCCCAGAACCCGGCGGCAAGGGCCTCATCAAGTCTGTTTTCGCGGCGGATGCCGAAACGGCCTTGCTCTCCGCCGGACTGCAGGTAATCATAGAAACGATCGAGGATGGGGCTGGAGGGAAAGGCCGCGGAGTACACTCGCTTCCCCGCATTGCCGATGCCGGTGATCATTCCGCGGGTTTCCCCGCCGATTACCGGATACAGGGGATCGCAGGTGATATAAACCCCCTCAATAACAAGAGGACTGTCTTCATTAAGGCCTTTAATGGCCTCTTCCTGTCCCAAAAAACGGAAACTATAGTTCTTGCTCCCCTCATAACGGACATGGGCCAGGGGAACGGATCTCTCAATCAGGGGGAAACGGAGGAAGGAAAAAGCCAGCCACGCCATAAGAAGGCCGGCAGCCAGAAAAAGCGGAAAGGCAAAGGCCCTGGGGAAGATCGCGGCCAGGGCACAGAGAAGCACGATTAGCGCCGAAGGTAAAACAAGGGGAAAACCGCTTAAAACCCTGCCCCGGGAAATGAGAAGGGCGACGGTAATACAGATCAGGGTTCCGGAAAGCATGAAGAGAGCCGCGGAAATATAACGGTTTCCGGAACTGGTTGTACTATTCCTCTTGAAAAGAGAGAGAAAAAAACCGAACGCAAGTCCGGTAAAGGCGGCGGCAAGATATATCAGATCCCTGGTAAGGGGAAAATTATCAAAATCCATAAATCTCCGAGTATTTTCCTTCAAGATAATCCAGGAAAGGCTGAACGGAAAGCTCTTCCCCGGTAATTTTTTTGAGCAAGTCCCCCGGATCAAGTCTTCTGCCCCAACAGTACACGGTTTTCCCAAGCCAATTCCGAATCTCATCGAAGCGGCCCGAAGAGATTAGGGCTTCTGCATCCGGTATATCCTGTCTTAGCTTTTTGTTTATCTGCAAAGCGTAGAGGTTACCCAAGGCATAACTGGGGAAATAGCCGAAAGATCCCATTGACCAGTGTACATCCTGCAGTACCCCGTCGGCATCGGTTTCCGAAGCGCATCCCAGATACCGGAGAGAATACTCCCGCCACAATCCGGGCAGGGAAGCGGGATCGCATTCACCGGAGATAAGCTGTTTTTCAAGCTGAAAACGAAGGATGATATGCAGGGCGTAGGAGACTTCATCCGCATCAACCCTGATAAGCGAAGGCCGTACACGATTAACCGCGGCGTAAAAACGCTCACCGTCAATAGCTCCGAGCCGATCAGGAAAATAACGCTGTAAAACCGGAAAGAGTCCCTTCAAAAAAGCCCGGCTCCGGCCGATGACATTCTCCCAGAAACGGGACTGAGATTCATGAATCGCCATGGAAGCCCCTTCGGCCAGGACGCTGTTCTGCAGTTCCGGCGGCAGGCCCAGCTCATAGAAAGCATGCCCCGCTTCGTGGATCACGGAAAAGATACCGGACAGGAGATTGCCGGGAAAATACCGGGTGGTTATGCGGACATCATGGGCGCCGAGAGTAGTGGTAAATGGATGAGCGCTGACATCCAGTCTTCCCCGCCTGCGGTCAAAGCCCAGATAATCCAGCAATTCCCGGCTAAAACGAGCCTGTGTTTCGGGATCGTAAGCGGTTTCCAGAAACGAAAGATCCGGCTCGGGACGGGAACGGATCTTCTCCAGAAGCGAAGAGAGACCTTCCTGAAGGGGGCCGAAAAGGGCATCCGCCTTCTCCGCCGTCATGGCAGGTTCATAGATATCCAACAAGCCGTCGTAGGCTGTATTTCCTTCAAAGCCCCAGTAAACAGCCTTTTTCCGGGCAAAATCGATCATGGCCTCCAAATGGGGAAGAAAAGACTTAAAGTCATTGTTCTTGCGGGCGGAGACCCAGGCCGCCTGAGACAAGGCCCCCGCGGCGGCTTCGGCGCGTACAAAATCCGGGGGAAGCTTTACCGATTTATCGTAGATCCGGCGCATGAGTTTGATAAAATCCCGTTCCATACCGGGGAGCCGTTCATCCCCCGAAGGATTGGCGCTGTCCGAACCCAAGGCTGCCAGTGTCTCCCCGGTTTCCGGACTGATGAGTCTTTCGTGATGCAGGCCTTCCAGATAAGCCAACTGCCCGGAGCGCTCTTCCACCCCCAGGGGGGGAAGATAGATCTCCTGATCCCACTGAAGCAATGCCGCCGACCTTTCGAGGTACCTGCATTCCCGGTCTATCGTATGAAGTTTTTGTAACAAATCAGCCATGCTCATCATGCACAAGCCGCCTCCTGGCGGCGTCGTACTATCAATTTCCTTACGCTCGTGGCCCGAAGGGACACATGGCTCTATGATACTATAAAAAACACCGTCTGTTAAGGCATGATATTGTATTCCTGCACTACCTGAATTTCGGACTGTACGTTTTCCACGCCGGGAACCTCCCGTGCGGCCGCCAGGGCGGCTTCCACCAGAGACTGGGAATTGGCGACACCATAGATAAGAACCTTCCCCGGGGATACGGAGCTTTCCAGAAAATGAACCGGGATCTCCTTCTCATAGAGGATGTGATGCTTTACAAGCTGCCCGAGGATAAGCTCCCTGATGCGGGCCCCGCTCCGGGCCTCGGCCTCTTCGTTTATGCTTTGTTCCCAAAGATGTTTTATGATCTCGGCGCAGACCGCAGGATGCAGATGGCCTGTATTGAGCGAAAGATGATAGTTCCCGGGATCTTTCCAGTCTGTGTCAAAAAAATACCGGTGGAAACCGGTACGGTCATGATCGCTCTGTTCAACAATCTGCCGCCCGCGTTTGTCATCGCAGTGGAAGTAGCTCTTTACCCGTTCAACGCGGATATCCTTGGGGGCAACCAGGAAAACCGAAAGCACGCCGGGGACATTCTTCAACATGACGCTGACGCCGCGGCCTATAAAGACACAGTTGCCTTCGCCGGCTTCGGTGAGAACCGCGGTTTTAAGGTAGTGAAGATAATCGTCCCTGTCCTGGGAAAGAGAGTCCCAGAAGGAAGGCTTCTTTTCGTCATACTTTGCGAATTTACGACTTTCTACCCCGTATCCCTTGATCCGCTCCTCAAGGGTATGCTTATCAATAAAACGATAGTTCAATATTTTTGCCAGCTCATGGGCGGTTTCGTCTCCCAAAGCGGCCAGTTCACGGGAAATAGTAACGATTGCCATAAGGGCCTCCTCAAAATGAAAAACCTTGTCCAGAACTAACCGGGTTTTGGACAAGCTCATACAATTCAGTTTTTGCTCTGACATTTCAAATAGTAATCGCTTCCCGGTGAATTGTCAAAATCGGCTAATGTAAGTATCTTACAATAATGGAAACCGAATACAAAAAGCTTGTCTGGACTGAAGAAAAGAACAGGGAAATTTTCCGCTGTCCGGTATTTTCTATAGATGAAGTCTCCAGCCTTTCCCCGGATAGGGAATCAAAAACCTTTACGGTGATGAATGCCCCGGATTGGGTCATGGTAATACCCGTGCTGGATACGCCCCGGGGGAGACGCTTTGTTATGGTACGGCAATGGCGTCACGGCGCACGGGAATTGAGCCTCGAATTTCCGGGCGGGGTACTGGAACCGGGGGAAGACCCGGCAGAAGGAGCAAAGCGGGAACTTCTGGAAGAAACAGGCTACATGGCGGCGGATCTCCGGAAAATCGGGGAATTTAACCCGAACCCGGCTATCATGTCCAACAGGATACATTTCTTTGCCGCCAAAAACCCGGAAAAAACCGGGGAACAGGATCTGGATGATGATGAATTTGTAAAGGTGGAAAGCGTCAGCGCCCAGGATGTGTTCCACAAACTTGGCTCCCCTCCCTATATCCATGCGCTTATCGGCTCTGCCCTGGTTCTTTACATGCAAAGTTCCGCATCGGAGAGGGGCTATACGCCGGATAATCTTCAATAAAAACTGAAATTGTTCCACGGCTCAGGGCTTTTCGGGGCAAGTCTTTTCGGGGCAAGTCTTGAATAATCCGTATTTTCGGACTAGAATAATAGTAACCTGCGGCTCAGCGGCCGTTCCGGTTGTAAATCCTACCTAATTTTGAGGGAAAAAATGGCAGACAAGAACATGGTCATGATTGATGGCAACACCGCGGCGGCTTATGTAGCCCATGCGTTGAGCGAGGTAATCGCAATTTATCCGATTACGCCATCCAGTCCAATGGGAGAACTCTCTGACGAGTATTCGGCCCAGGGCCGGAAGAATCTCTGGGGGACTATTCCCCAGGTTGTCGAAATGCAGTCCGAAGCAGGGGCCGCCGGCGCGGTTCACGGAGCTCTGACCACCGGGGCGCTTTCCACGACCTTTACCGCTTCCCAGGGTCTTCTCCTCATGATCCCCAACATGTACAAGATTGCCGGAGAATTAAGCTCTACGGTGTTTCATATAGCGGCGCGGGCCCTTGCAACGAGTTCCCTTTCGATTTTCGGCGACCATCAGGACGTTATGGCCTGCCGTCAGACCGGCTGGGCCATGGTTGCCAGCAACAGTATCCAGGAAGTGATGGATCTTGCGGTGATAAGTCATG
>JAIRNJ010000236.1 GCA_031258115.1 Treponema sp.
TTCTCAGGGCATAGAGACTCCATGAGCCGGGGGCAGCTCCGAGATCCAGAACCTTCCTCCCCTTTCCTGAAGGCCGGAAGAGGCCGAATTTTTCATCCATCTCCCTGAGCTTATAGACGGAACGGGCCGGATAGGCTTCTTTTTGGGCCTTTTGAGACCAGAAATCCGGTTTGTCGTAACTTCCCATAACAATCCTTAACAGGTACAATCAGGCATGGAGCAGTATACCCGGCGGATTGCAAAAATTGAAGCTGTTCTGGATCGCTGGCTGCCCGAAGCGCCGGGCCGGGCCTGGGCAGAACAGGTGTTTCCCGGCCTTGCCGGCCGTATTCCCCCGGATCTCCTTAAAGTTCTCTGTAACCCCGGCCGTGATCTCCTTAATCGCGGCGGGAAACGCTGGCGGCCCCTCCTGCAAACCCTTGTGTGCGAAAGTGCGGGCGGCGGAGAAGCGGCTCTGCTTTTGACGCCTCTCACGGAATTCTGTCATAATGCCAGCCTTATTCATGATGACATCGAAGATTCTTCCGATGAACGCCGGGGCAAACCCGCGGTACACCTTCTCCATGGGATTGACGCTTCAATAAATTCAGGATGCTTCCTCTATTTTCTTCCGCTTGCATGTATCGAAGAGTGGGAAAAAAACTTGAGTGAACAGAGATCCGGCGAAGAGGCCGCGGCAATCGAAAAAAACCGCATTTTCAGCCTTTGGGGAGAACACATGCGGCGCCTTCATCTGGGGCAGGCCATGGATATTGCCTGGCATCGGGATTTTGAAAGCCTTCCTTCCCTGGACGATTATTATACCATGTGCAGTCTTAAAACCGGATGCCTTGCCCGGCTGGCGGCTCTTCTGGGCGCCGCCGCGGCGGAAGCGGTTCAGCCCCGGCAGAACAGGACGGCACGGATCGATGTCCGTCTGCTGGGAAAGGCGGCGGAAGACCTGGGAGTGGGTTTTCAGATTTTTGATGATGTAAAAAACTTGACGGAAGGCATTCCCGGCAAGAAGCGGGGAGATGATGTGGTTGAAGGGAAGAAAAGTCTCCCCGTACTTCTCTATCTCCACCGGAGGCCGGATAAAAGGGACTTTGCCGGACGCTGTTTTTCCGCGGCCCGGAAGGGAGGGGCAGCCGTTCCCGAGATCATGGAGCTGATAAGCGCCATGGAACGCGAAGGAGTTCTGGAAGAAGGACAAAGGAAAGGGCTTTCCCTTATTGAAGGAAGCAAAAAGTTGTTTGAAAAAGCATTTGCAGAATACGCTCCCTCTGGTGTAGAATATCAAAATGATCCTTTACGGCTTCTTTTGGGCCTGCCGGATCTTTTAAGCTGAAGTAAGGATAATATGAAGGAGTCTCTTGAAGCGGAAATTTGGACAATAATAAAAACCGAACAGGGGAACACGGTACTGCTCCGCCCCCTGCGGGATGACAGGGTGGTACCCATCTATATAGGACACCTTGAGTCTCAATCAATACTTATTGGGCTGGGTAAAGTTTCCGTCGCCCGGCCTCTGACCCATGATCTTTTGATAAACTTGTTGAAAAAAACAGGGTATAAGCTGGAAAAAGTGGTGGTTTCGGACATAAAAAACAGTACTTTTCTTGCGGAACTGCACATTAGCGGCAGGGATTATCCCCGGGATAAGCCGCTGATTCTCGATGTCCGTCCCTCAGACGCCATGGGGCTTGCCGTCAGGCAGAAATGCCCGGTTTTCATCAATGCCGCGGTGCTTGAAGAAACAGGAATCGATGGCGAAACGGTACTGATGGAGAATGAAATCAGCTCAAGACGGCGTATTATCCAGCAGGAACTGCAGGAGGCGCTTGCCGGTGAGGAGTATGAGCGGGCCGCAGAGCTTCGGGATCTTCTGGTTTTTCTGGACGGAGAGCATGCGGATGGAAATTAAGCGCCCGCCCTTTTTTACCGAAAATATAAAGAGGCTCTTTCCATGTTAATATCTGTGTTCATAGATCAATTGCACCGGAGCCCGCCGAAGTGCAGGATGGCCTTTTCCCTGGCCTGCATCCTGTCGATGGCGTATCTTTTTCCCCTGCAGTCCTTCGTGGGTTCAGTAAAGGCGGAGTCCCTGCCGCCCGAAGATCTGGAAAACGGTATGGGTGGAGCCGGCTATTCAGAAAACGAAGTATTTGAAGATGCTGTCCTGACCGGCATCCCTGAGCCGGAAGACTTCTCCCGGCCCAAGATGCTGATCTACGATTCCTATACGGTACAGAAGGGTGAGATGATCGGCATCCTGGCCCAGGGCTTCGGCCTCAATCAGGGTACGCTTCTCTCGGTAAATAATATAAGATCCGCCCGGACTGTCCAGATTGGACAGCATATCAGGATTCCCAACCAGGACGGGATACTCTATTCGGTTAAAAAAGACGATACGCTCTCCGGCATTGCCGAAAAGTATAAAACCGGAATTGAAGATCTGCGGACGGCAAATGAACTTCTTTCCGATTCTGTTCATCCGGGAACGGTACTCTTTATCCCCGGCGCACTGATGCCCCAGAATGACATCCAGGAGATCAACGGGGATCTCTTCATTTGGCCTGTCCGGGGCTACATTACTTCCAGTTACGGTTACCGGCAGAGCCCCTTCGGCGGAGCCAGGCAGTTTCACTCCGGACTGGATATCGGCGCTTCCATGGGACGCCCGGTAGCCGCCGCCATGTCGGGCCGGGTCAGTTCCGTGAGCTATGATCAGGTCTTGGGAAATTTCATTGTTATTACCCATCATTCCGGTTACAAAACCCTCTACGGCCACCTGAGCGTGGTGCGGGTAAAGACCGGGGCCTACGTGGCTACCGGTGAACGGATAGGGGACGTAGGCAGTTCCGGCCTTTCTACCGGGCCCCATCTTCACTTTACCGTTTACAAAAACGGCGTTACGGTAAATCCCCGGAATTTAATGCAATAAACCGATCCGTTCCCAAAATTCAGGTTTTTTCGGAACAGGGTCAAGATAAATTTGGTTTTCATTGAAGCGCCATACATCCTGACACCCTATTAAGGGTATGGAAACACACGAT
>JAIRNJ010000252.1 GCA_031258115.1 Treponema sp.
TGCCGACCACCGACAGGGACGAATTCACCTGGCTGAAAAAGGTATACGAGAGCTACGAGGAACACTTTCAGGAATACCAGCAGGCGGCGAAGGCTTATACCCTTCGCTATCTGCTGCAGGACAGTTCCGAAATCAGCGAAGCCGGCTTTGTGCGTACCTTAACCGAACAGGGGATTGCCCTTACCCTGACGGAACCTTTTGTGGTTTTGATTGTCAGCGCCGGTAAAAACGCGCAAGAGAGCGTCCGCGGTTCGTCTCCGAAAACAGAATGCGCCATCGGGAACATGGAACGCTTATTCGCGGACGCCCTTTCCTCCTGGTCTCCCCTTGAAAGCCTGCGCCTGAACGCCGCCAGCATCTGCTTTATAATAAACGCCGCGTCGGATACATTAGACGAATTGAAGGCCGCCGTTCAGGCGGCGCGAAAGCGGGCGGAAATTCCGGTGATCGCGGCGCTTGCCGGCCCGCAGAGCGGGGTCAATTGCGTTTCCGGCCTGTACAATACGGCTCAGCGCTTGCTGCTGTACCATTTTGTGCTGCCCGGGCAGCCGCTGATAACCCAGGTTGAAGTCGGGCGGCGTGACGCGGAAACACCCTATCCCTACGAATTGGAATCCAGGTTTTTGGCGGATTTGGAAAAACACAAGCCGGAGGAAATGAGCCGGCACCTGGCGGAACTCATGGGAAGACTGCGTAATATGGAGATCTATAACTTGCATTTTTATCTGCGGCGCATGCTGAGTGAAGTGCGCAAGACCCTGTTCCGCATGAACGAAACCCTCGAATCGCCCATCGATCTGAAGCCGCAGTTTTCCGAAAGCCTGCTGCTCTCCCTGCCCACCCTGGACGACTTCGCCCTGGCCCTGCAAACAAATTTGATCGATGCGGCTTCCCGGCCGGAACGCAGACGAAACGGCGATAAAAGCGCCGGGATCATGGCTCAGATTCTGGACATCATAGGGAACAATTACGCGGATGTAAACCTGAACGCCGCGGAACTCGCATTTATGCTCAAGATCACCCCCTCCACCCTGAGCCGTATTTTCAACGAACACATGCAGAAGTCTATCCCCGAGTACATTAACTCCCTGCGCATGGAGAAAGCCGCAGAATGGCTGCGCAACTCCAAACTTTCCAACCGGGAGATCATGTCCAGAATCGGCATGGAAAACGAAAGCTATTTCTATAAGGTGTTCAAAAATCAATACGGACAGAATCCGAGTGAATACCGCCTTGTTGCCCGGATTGCAAACGATTATCCGTTATAAATTTGTCTGTTTCCGTGTTGACCGGCCCGGGGCAATGCTGATTAAATGACGCTAATCAACAACCTCGCCCAGAAGGGCGGGATATAAACCCTTCGCTGCGAATCGGCGTTTCTCTAACTTTCGGCCTTGAGTTCGGTGAGTTCCTTGAGGGTACGGAGCTTGAAGGTTGCCTTTTCCTGAATCTGTCTGACCCGCTCCCGTGTAATGCCCAGAAGTTTCCCCGTCTCTTCCAGGGTAAGGGGCCCTTCCCCGGCAAGACCGAAACGGAGTTGAATGATCTTCATCTCCCTCTCCGAAAGGTGGGAGAGAATGCCTTCCATGGTCTCCTGCAGTGTCACGGAGAACACCATCTCAAAAGGCTCCTCCATGCTGTCATCCTTAATGAGATCTGCAAGACGGGTAAGGTTGCCGTCATCGACAATGGTATCAAGGCTCGTCGTCTCCTGGGAAAGCTTCACTATTTCCTTCACCTTGGAAAGCGGAAGGCCCAGGTATTCGGACAACTCTTCATCGCTTGGATCACGGCCCAGATCCTGGGTAAGCTGCTTTGCCACAAAGTAGCATTTCTTGATTGTGTTGAGCATGTGAATGGGAATGCGGATCACCCTGCCTTTGTCGGCAATACTCTTGATAATCGCCTGCCTGATCCACCATGTGCCGTAGGTAGAAAATCTGCAGCCCCGTGTATAATCGAAACGTTCCACCGCTTCTATGAGGCCGATGTTGCCTTCATCAATCAGATCGAGAAGCGAAAGCCCCCGGTGCTGGTAATTCTTTGCGATGGAAACCACAAGACGCAGATTGGAATTGATCATCCGGTTTTTGTGGGAAAGGAGAAGCGTATCCAGCCTGGCTTTTTCTTTCCTGTAGCCTGGCTCGTCCGTTTCCTTTTTGTCCGATTCATCAAGTTTCCGGATCTCACCCCGCAGTTTTACTATCTTTTCGCCGATCTCCTGTTCATCCTGCACCGAAAGCAGGGGAAATTTCGAGATCTGTTTGAAGTAAAGCGCCAGAGGATCTGTTTCTTTTACAGCCTTGGGCTTTTTTGTACTTTTGGTATTTTTAAGACGTGGAACATTTCTGGCCCTGACCTTTTCGGACCTGCTTTCAGAATCAATAATACGCTGCATGATTTCCCCTTCATATTAGGCTCTGGGAGCCTTGGCGGGATCAATAGGGGCGTTATTTTTGTACACCATGAAGAACAGTTCGGGCTTGTTCGACACTGCGTCGATTCCTAATTTGCCCAACTCCATACCGGGTCCAACCCGGTCGCCCTCCTTTACCGAGAGACTCTCGCATCCGCCATAGACATAGAGATAGCCTCCGTTTGCCTGTATAATCACTACTCTGCCGAAGCCGCGGTAAGGACCTGCGGAAACTACGGTTCCTCCGCTTAGACTCTTAACCGGTTCGGATCTTTCCCCTGTTACGGAGACTCCCGAAAGTTTTCCCTTCATATAGGAAAGCTCTTTGGGGCTCACGGGCCAGCGCAGTGTGGAATCAATGTTTTTTGCGGCGCCGGTACTGCGCTGAACAGAGGAAGAGGAGGTGGATGATGCGGTGACAGTCTGGGTATTTTGACTGCTTTGAGTCCCCCCGCCGGACACTGTCCTGACAGAAGAATTCCGGGGTATCTTTACGCGGTCGCCTACCTTGAGCACATAGGTTTCGGAGAAACCGTTGACAGACCTCAGTGTCTCAAGGCTTACTCCATTCTGCCTGGCAATACTGTAAAGGGTATCATTCTTCTGCGCCCGGTATTCGGTATGAGTGTCTGCAGAAACAGGTTTCTGTACAGAAACCGAAGCTCCTCCGGGAATCTTTAACCGGCTGCCTACCTGCAGCCGGGAGGGATCGGTGATGCTGTTAAACGACATCAATTCCTCCGGACTCACCTTGAAGGATCGGGCTATAGAGTAAATGGTTTCCCCTTTTACTACCACGTGAACTGCCTCCTCCGCCGGTACTCGTACCGATAATACGGCTATGAGAGACAAGATCAACGGGAGCAGAAAGTTTGCGCCTCGTCGATAGATCATAGCTATTTATCGGCATTTTTCCCTCTTTCATGATATACTTGCATCTATCATTAAGACCGAAAGCCCCAAAATATGCAAGCAAATTAGTACTTGGGGGCAATAGATTATTGTAAGAAACTACCATGAGGTCTAAAAAAGACCATTTTTAGGCAAAGGAGTACTTATGTCAACCGAAATCGAGTTAAAAGCCCATGTCCATGACAGTGAAAGTCTTAAAAAAATTCTTTTTTCAAGCGGGATCTTTGAAAGGGCATATAAAAAAGAGGATTCATACTGGATTTCCCCGCGGGAAAAACTTCTCAATGGGCTTAGAATCAGGAAAGACCGGGAAATTGAAGACGGAATTTTGAAAAATGAACGGATCATAGTCACCTATAAAGCCAAAAGGCTGGAAAAGGGTATAGAAATTAACGATGAACAGGAATTCTCGATTGATAACACCGGAGCCTTCGAGGAACTGCTCCGCCGTCTTGGATTTACTCCGGGCATTAAAAAACGCAAAGAAGGCTGGGCCTTTAGTTTTCCCGCATCCGGCGGGAAAATTCCTGTTACGGCGGAACTTTCCGAAGTAAAGGGGCTCGGCTGGTTCATTGAACTGGAGATCGTTGAGGACAGCGAAAACCGGGAAATCATTGAAGCGGACAAAAAACGGCTGCTTTCCCTCCTTAAATCTTTGGGCATTGGAGAGGAACAGATCGAAAAACGCTACTACACCGACATGCTGATGGAGTATAATGGAGAATCCGGATCTGCGAACCAGCTTTAAGGGAGGCACGGTATGAAGGCACGATGTTTACCAATCTATTTTACTGAAGCCAACGAGCGGGAAAACGGTGAACGGGCTGAGCAGCTTGAAGCGCTGAAAAAATACTACGGAGAAGAGGCGGAATTCCTTCCTGAAAAACCCCTCTCCGCGGAAACGCTCAAAGGCGTCAATCAGGCCGAAGTTGACGCGGTTCTCTTCCCCCAGATGATCGGGGCGATTTTTTCTTACAGGGAAATTTTAAAAACGATCAGGCTGCCCGTCATCGTCCTCACTTCTTCCTTCGGGACGGTGGAGATGTGGGACTGGGAAATTGTAAGCTGGCTCCGCACCCAGGCCGGTCTCAATGTCTTTACTCCCTACAACACCGATCTTGCGAAGGTTGTGTTCAGGGCCGTCTCCGCACGGAAACTCATGGCAGGCGGCGTCAACTTCCTCATGTTCCAGGACGACCCCGGCGAGGGTATGCAGGCCTATATCTTCAAGCGTTTCTACTGGTGGGAAAAGGAATCAAGCGAGGCGATTGAAAAAGCCTTCGGCGTAAAGATTGTCTACAAGAGCTGGAAGGGGGTAAACGAAAGGGCCCGCAGTATTCCTGACGAAAGGGCCGCGGAACTCTGGAAGAGATGGGCTGTACCCACAGAGGATCTCCCCATGCCCAATATTCTCAAGGCGGTAAAGATCTACATCTCCATACGGGAAACCATGGACGAAGTAGGAAATGTGTACGGAGTGGGGGCGAACTGTCTCAACGAGAGTTTCCATTCCGACACCACTCCCTGCCTGGCCTGGAACTGGATCTTTGAAAAGGATCGCATCATCTGGGCCTGCGAAGGGGACACCGTCACCCTGATCAGCAAATTCATTCTCTATTCCAGTCTGCGCCACCCCCTCATGATGACCAATATCTACCCCTTCCTCGTGGGCATGGCGGCCCTCAAACATGAACGGATCGACAAATTTCCCGACATTGAGGATCCCGGCAACCATGCACTGGGAGTACACTGCGGTTACTTCGGCGAAGTTCCGCAGAGTTTCTGCACGGACTGGGTGCTCCGTCCCAGGGCGCTGGCCATCGTCAACAATGACGCTGTTGTTATCGACTGCAGGATGGCGAAGGGGCCTGTTACCATGGCAAAGCTCCGGTCGGACATGAAGATGCTCACCATCATTGAGGCGGAGATCGAAGACTATGTTCAGTATCCCGGTTCCGATACCCGCAACGGCGCCCTGCTCCGTTACCGCAACAGATCCGGGCACAAGGTCATGGAAGGACTCTCAAGCCACCACGCAATCATCATACAGGGGGACATTACCCACGAACTCCTGCAGCTTGCCAAGGTCTACGGATTTCAAACCCAGGTACTATAAAGGATATGTTTCATGGCGGATTTACTGATTGGCATTGATATTGGCACCCAGGGAACAAAGGCCGGCCTTTTCAATCCGGAGATGATCCTCCTGGCGGAAGCCTTTGAAGCCTCACGCCTTATCCGGAGGGAAACAGGAACGGTGTGGCAGGAAGCCGGCGACATTTACGGCTCGGTTATCCGGGTGATCCGGGAACTGCTGGAAAAGGCACGGGTAAAAGGCGGCGATGTTGCCGCCCTCGGTCTTGATTCCCAGATGGCGGGAATCATGGGCATTGACGCCGAAGGCGAAGCGGCCACCTATTACGACTCATGGCTTGATACCCGCTGCAAAAAACAGGTAGAGGTCATGCGAAACCGGGCGGGAAAACGGATAACGCAGATAAGCGGAGGGCCCGTAAGTTTTACCCACGGCCCAAAGATCCTCCGCTGGAAGGAAGAGGAGCCTGAGACCTTCAAAAAAATTGCCAAATTCGTTCTCCCCCATGGCTATGTTACCGGAAAGATCTGCGGCCTTGATGCGGAACATGCTACATTCGATTATACCCACTGTCATTTTTCCGGCTTTGCGGACAATCTCCGCAAAACCTGGAGCGATGAACTTCTTGAGACTTTCGGCATACCAAAAGAAAAGATGGCCCGGATTGTAAGTCCCTTTGAAATTGCCGGCAGAACTACTGCGGACTTTGCGGCGGCAACAGGATTGGTAACGGGTATTCCCGTGGCTGCGGGAGCCGGGGATACGGCGGCCTCCGTCTTCGGAGCCGGGCTCTTTGAAAAAGACAGCATTCTTGACGTGGCGGGAACCGCATCGGTGCTCTGCGCCCTGGTGGATTCATACGCTCCCGATACCGCCCACGAAACCATGACCATGATGCGTTCACCGGAAGACGGCAAGTGGTATCCCCTGGCCTACATCAACGGCGGAGGGCTTACGATCCGCTGGTTCCGCGATAACTTCAGCGGAAATCCTCCCGCATCCTACGGGGAACTTGAGGAAGAGGCGGCAAGGGTGGCGCCGGGCAGCGAAGGGCTCATCTTTATCCCCCACTTTGCGGGGAGGGTGCTGCCCGCCATGCCGAATCTTAAAGGGAGTTTTT
>JAIRNJ010000020.1 GCA_031258115.1 Treponema sp.
CATGATCCTCCGGCAGGACGAAGGGGACGAGCATTGGTTTAAAATCGGCTTTCGCAATACCGAAGGCTGGGCCGCGTATCTCCTGAACGGCTATATGTTCGTAAAACTGTACAAGCCCCTGCCCGGCGAGTACCCCGATTACGGTTCTACCTTTGAAACCTACACCGACAGTGCATTCATCGAACTGGAGACCCTGGGACCCCTTGTAACCATAGCGCCCGGCGATTTTACGGAGCACACCGAAGAATGGTTTGTATTCACCGGCGTAGCGCTTCCCGCTTCCGAAGCGGAGATTGACAGAGAGATAACAGAGCGCGTGCTTGGCATCATGCGGTAAAGTGCAAGGAGCGTATACGATGACATCACGGGAACGGGTGATTGCGGCAATTAACCATAGAGAGCCGGACTATGTTCCCATGGATCTTGGAGGCTGCGGCCAGACGGGGATAAGCGCGAGTACCCTGTACCGCCTGCGGAAGGCTTACGGCCTTGAGGAACACCCCATAGAAATATGCGAGCCCTACCAGATGCTGGGCACGGTTGAATTTGACCTTTTGAAAAAAACCGGCGCCGACCTGGTTCCCCTCTGGAACCGGGGCAATTTAATGGGCCTTTCAAACCGGTATACCAAACCCTGGACCATGCCCGACGGCACTCCGGTACTCATGAGCGATAATTTTGAATACGATACCGGTGCGAAAGGGGATATATTCGTCTATCCCTGCGGTGACAGAACCGCTCCGTATTCTCTCCACATGCCGGCCGGCGGCTGTTTTTTTGACAATCTTTCACGGGCTCCCGAAGTTGACGAGGATAATCTGACGCCGGTTGAAGATTTTAAGGATAACTACAAACGTGTTGTTGATGAAGACTGCCGTTACTGGGAACGGGAATCGAAACGCCTCTATGAAGAGACGGACTTTGCAATCATGGGGGTTCTCGGCGGCATGGGCCTGGGGGATGTGGCGGAGATCCCCGGTCCCTTTGTCAAACATCCCCGGGGCATCCGTGACATTGAAGGCTGGCTCATGGCTCACCTGCTCTACCCGGATTATGTCCGCGCGGTATTTGAGTATCAGACCGAAACGGCTCTCGAAAACCTCGAATGTTACCGCGAGGCCGTGGGGGATCGCATCCAGGTGATCTGGCTTTCCGGGACCGACTTCGGAACCCAATGCGGCCTCATGCAGTCAAAAGAAACATTCGTTGAGATGTATAAACCCTTTTACAAAAAGGTAAATGACTGGATCCATAACAACACCGGTTGGAAAATTTTCTATCATTCCTGCGGCGCCGTGGAACCCCTTATCGGCGAATTCATAGATATGGGGATGGATATCCTTAACCCCGTCCAATGCTCCGCCGCCGGAATGGATCCGGTACATCTCAAAAAGACCTATGGTGATAAAATCGTCTTCTGGGGCGGCGGCGTGGATACCCAGCGCACCCTGCCCATGGGAACTCCCGCCGAAGTAAAGCGCCAGGTCGCCGAACGGCTTGCGGTTTTCTCTGCCGGAGGAGGCTATGTCTTTTCGACCATTCACAACATTGTCGCGAAGGTGCCCCCCGGGAATATCGTCGCCATGTACGAAGCCCTGCGGGAATTCAGGGGGATATGATCCGCCGCAGCGACGCGGTTCTGTTCGTTGCTTGTTCCCGGTTCATTCCATTGGAAACGGCAGTACGCCGTCTATGCTTGATCTGCCGGTAAGCGCCATAACAAGACGGTCAAGTCCCATGGCTACGCCGGAACACTGAGGAAATCCAAAGGATTTCCTCTTGGAAAGTCCTCCGGATTCCCTCTTGGGAAGTCCTCCGGATTGCCTCTTGGAAAGTCCTTCGGACTGCTCTGCCTGAGTATTTTTGAAGATCTGCCAGTAGGCGGGATCAACCGCGTGGGGCACAAGGGCGGTTTTCCGTTTTGCTTCTCCCTCCGCGGCGAAGTAACGGCGCACTTCATCGGGATCGGTTTCTTCGGTATAACAGTTTGCCAGTTCCACGCCGTTGATGTAGAGTTCCCAGCGTTCAACGGTGTTGCCCGCACTGCTTTTTTTTGCAAGGCAGGGGACAAAGGCCGGGTAGTCCAGTAATGCTACCGGCTGTTCTCCCCTGAGCCTGGGTTCTACGGCGTGGATAAAGATAAGATCGTAGATTTCATGCGTCCCCAGGCCGGGAGGAATTTCCAGGCCCAGTCTCCGTCCCTCTTCTTCCATGCTTCCCTCTGCGGCGCTGCCGTAAAGGTCGAACCCGGCGTATTCGGCAAAGGCTTCCGCCATGCTGAGCCGTCTGAAGGCCGGGTGCGGAAAACCGAGGGAGCTCAGCAGTTCTTCTGTCAGCCTGAGGGAGTCCATGTAATCGGCCCCGACGGTATAATACTCAAGCATTGCGAACTCGGGGCTGTGGAGGCGGCCCGAAGATTCCCCGTTTCTGAAACAGTGGCAGATCTGGTAGAGACTCTGTCTGTTTTTTGCAAGGAGTTTTTTCATCCAGAGTTCCGGGGAGGGGAGCAGCCAGTAGGCTTTCTCCTTTTGGCGGCTGCCCGGCGGCATGATGCGCCGGGTTTCAAAAACTTCAAGGCAGGTTTCCGGGATGAGGAAGGGAGAGAGGAGGGGAGTGTCCACTTCGAGGTAGTTTCTCTCGTCAAAAAAACGGCGTATATTCCGGAAGATCCGCGCCCTCTCCCGCAGAAGTTCAGTGTCCATAATTTTCCACACATTCTTTCCACTGTCTGCCCCGGTCAAACTCGTTACTGAACATACCGAAGCTGGCGCAGCCGGGGGAGAGTGCGATGATGTCGCCCGTTGCGGCATATTCCAGCGCGGTCTTGAGTGCGGCGTCCAGGCTGTCAAAGGGGCCCCGGCAGGCAATGCCTGCGCCGTCAAGGAGGCTTTTGAGTTTGGCCGTGGCGGAACCTTCCAACAGTATCACTGTTTTTGTTTTTGCGGCAGCCGGGACAAGGGGGCCAAAGTCAAGGCTTTTGTCTGCGCCCCCGGCAATGAGGATGAGTGGGCCTTCTCCGGCAAGGGCTTGGACCGCGGCGGCGGCGGCTTCGGGAATGGTGGCGGCAGTATCATTGACAAAGCGTATGCCTCCTGTCTCGTGGAAGAATTCCAGCCGGTGTTCGATGCCCCCATAGGAGCCGAGGGCTTCCCTTATTTTTTCCGATTCCATGCCCAGATCGAGGAGGGCCAGGGCGCAGGAGAGAAGGTTGAGCCTCTGGTGCGCGCCGGGGACACGGAGGCGGGCGGGGAGGACTTCAAGCACTTCGCCGTCCGCGCTGAGTCTTGCGAGGCCCGGAGAATTGCTGTCCGCGAACCATGCGCCGGCAAGGCCGCCGGGAAGAGATCTGTCCCAATAGGCCAGGGCTCTGCCCCGGCTTTCGGCAAAGAAACTTTTCCCCCATTGATCGTTAAAGGCGATGAGGGCATCCTCTTCATCCTGGGCGTGGCCTATTACCCGTTTGTCCGCCGTATAGCTTTCCATGGAATCGTACCAGTTTTGGTGATCGGGCAGTATGGCGGTGATCAGGGCAATCCGGGGTTTAAGGAGAAGGTTCCCCCGCAGATCTCCCAACTGCCAGCTTGAAAGTTCCAGCACCACATCGTCTTCAGCCTGTAATGTATCCAGAAAGCTCAAGGGTGAAACGGCAATGTTGCCGCCCAGCCATGCCTTCCCCGCCTTTCTGTCCCGGCTCAATGCCCAGTGGAGGGCGGACGCGGCGGAAGACTTTCCCTTGGAACCGGTAACCGCCATGAGAGGGGCCGGAGATTCCCGCAGGAACAGGGATATGTCGGTTTCGATCCGTTTGGCCGCCCTGAGGTACGGGGAATCCGGTTTTACTCCGGGATTCTTTATAACAAGGTCGGCTTTTTCAAAATCAGCCGTCTCGTGACGGCCCAGAACATAACGGATGCGGCCCTTCCACCCCGTCCCGCCGGCCTCTTCAAGCTTTTCGATGGAAGGGGCAAGGGTTTTTTCATCCCGGAGATCGGTAATCGTAAGTTCCGCGCCGCGGCGGGCGAGAAAAAGGGCCGATTCAAGCCCTCCGCCATGCAAGCCAAGCCCCATTATCAGGGCTTTCATTCCTGAATAATCCACCATAAACCGTATCCGCTTGAAATAGAGGTGTTTCACAGTATAATGGAAAGAATGGAGAATAGATACCGGTATTTTGTACTGAGCCTCTTTCAAAACTTCAGTTTTGAAAGAGCACCCTCTAAAAAATGCAGTTTTGCAGGCCGTAGGCCGAAAAACTGCAAGAGCTTTTGCAAAACCAACCGGGTTTTGCAAGAAGCTCTACTGTTTTTTCATCTCTTTCTTCCCCTGTTCCTGCCTGCCCAGGATCTTTCCGTCCCCGAAGCACGAATCTTCCATGCGGAAGGGGCCGATTTTGTTCTCAGTTCCGGGGGACATCGGACGGTGTATCAGGGAGAAAATCTGGGGGAAGGGGGCCTGCTCCTCAACAGCGGAGACATTGTTCAAACCGGCGCGGACAGCCGGCTGGAGATGCAGTTTTCCCCTTCGGGCACGGTGATTAAATTGGGGGAGAACACCTCTTTCCTTTTTACCGATACCCGCTCTCTTGGACTTTTCTACGGCAGGCTCCGCATTGTTTCGGTGAACGAGATTGATCCTGTCAATATTGAGGCAGGCTTTGCCGTATTGAGCATAAAGAATTCCGACATCGGTATTGATTACAGTATTGAACGCGGGGAACTGAAGCCCATGCTGAGAAGCTACTGTTTCCAGGGTTCCGCAGGCATGACTGTTTCCGGTCAGCCCGGTCCGCCGCTGAATGAAATGGAACTCGTCAGCGTGGAATTGAGACCCTCTACAACATGGATCGAAAAAAGGCCCCTGGAAGAGGAAATTGTCTCGTACTGGAACCGGAATCATTTTTCCGGAACTCCCGCCATTCCCCTGACAGGACAGGCAAGGGAAGTCCTGCACAGTCCTGCGGAAATATCCCGCAGAAATACTGCGCCCATCCCCATTGCCGTCAAGCCCGATTATACGCCGTTTTTTTTGACAAATAACCTGAAAAACGGTCTTATCAGTTTTGGCCTCTTTACCGCTCTTGGGGGACTCTTTGCCCAGGGTTACGGGATGTACAGTTATTTTTCCGAAGGTTATTCAGACCAGAGTGTCCGTCTTATTACCTATGGTACTATTCCTGTTGCAGCAGGCCTGGGCATCATCCTGGGCAGTCTTTTTATCAATCCTAAAGAACCTGCTCCATGAGCCAGACCGAGATCAATGCTACCGCATCGGTTCTGGATAATTACGGATGGCCCAGAAATTTCGGATGGGCAAAGGCTCCGTATTTTTTCTACGATCCTGCGCTGGTCTATGCTTCCCGCCGGCGGATTACCGAAATGGACAGATATATTGTTTTTTCCGCTACTCACCTTGTCGCCCTTGAAATTATCGATTCAGGCTGGCTGGGCTATATGGGTATTTCTGTAGTTTCCCTAAAGGACAAGAAACGTTCAACCCAGGTTTTTCTTAGTGCGTTTCCCCAGGGAGCCTTTGAAATGCCGCCGGGGAGTGAAATGGGCTCGATCCGTTTCAGGCGGAAGGGCGACCGGCTTGATTTTGTTTCCATGGGAGGGGGAGCGAGGATCATAAAGGCGGATGTACTGCGTTTCGGCCACCACCGGAGTCTCCGGGGAGAGCTTGTTCTCCTCGCCCCCGACGACGCGGAATCTCTGGTGACCAATCTTCCCTGGCCCAGGGAAAAAGACGCTTTCCGCTACGCCCGTTCTTCTCCCTGGTACAGCGCCGAAGGGGTTATTCAGTTCGGCACATCGGAACTTGTTTTTACCCAGGGGAACGCATGGGGGATCTTTGAATGGAGCCGGGCCGTGCGTCCCAGGTCGGATCTCCGTTTTTACGCGGCTGCCTGCGGCATGGTGAAGGGATTCAGGATCGGTTTTTCCGTAGGCTACGATACTTCCGATTCAAGCCAGGCAACGGAAAACGCCTTTTTTGTCGACGGAAAAATTCACAAGCTTGATCAGGTAACCTTTCATATCTCTCCCGGCAACTGGATGGATTCATGGCGTTTTACCAGTAACGATCAGCGCCTTACCATGACTTTTCATCCTCACCAGGAACGGGAGGACAAGAATCAACTGCTGCTTTACTCCATGAGGCGGCGCCAGTTCTACGGTTTTTTTTCGGGTACGGTAATTCTGGATGACGGCAGCAGCATGGATTTCAAAAATCTCACCGGTTTTGCCGAGCGGAAAAAGACACAATTTTAGAGGCTGTCCGGGCGGCCTCCCACTCGATTCTAATTGCTTAGGCAATAAGGAAATAACATGACCATTTGGTCATGTTATTTCTGCGCAGATCTTAAGTTCATCCAGGGCTTTTTCCGTTTCGGCAAATTCATCGAAGGGTATTGCATGATCCCTGTAGATGATTGAGTTTTCGTGGCCCTTGCCCAAAAGCAGCACAAGGTCGCCCGGACCTGCAAGGGAGAATGCCTTGCGGATCGCAAGAGGCCTTTCGGGAATGAGAAAGAGATTTTCTTCCCGCCGTAAGGCATCTCCGACGCCTCCGGCAATTTCTTCAAGGATCTCCATCGGCACTTCGCCCCGCGGGTCCTCATCGCAGAGGACGATGAAGTCCGAATACTCCGCGGCAATGCGTCCCTGTTCACTCCGTTTTTGCGTATCCCGCTCTCCTGCGGAGCCGAAGAGGCTTATGATCCTGCCGCCTCGCTTAGAGATTCTGTCGCGCAGGGGAGGAAATATTGTTTGAAACGAAGAGGGCGTGTGGGCATAATCTATGAGAACCTCAAAGGGCTGCCCGCGGTTGACGGCACTCATTCTGCCGCGTACGGGTTTTAATTCCGCCGCCAGGGGCGCAAGTTCCGCGACGGATTTTTTGGTCAGGCGGGAAACGACGAGCAATGCCGCCATCACATTGTTTGCGTTAAAGGCCCCCGGCAGTCTGTCCCGGATATCAATTTCAAGTCCTTTCCTGTCCGCCACGGCATACCAGTTCCCGCCCGCGCCGCTTTCGATTGAGTGAAGCGAGAGATCCGCATCAAGCCCGTGGGCGCTGAAACGCAGTATATCCTGAGCCGTTGCCGCTTCAAAGTAGGACGCGCTTGTATCGTCACCATTGATCACTCCGAAGGGTTCAAGATTTTTATCCGGGCTTTCTCTCTTGTCCAGGGCACGGAAGAGATTTG
>JAIRNJ010000048.1 GCA_031258115.1 Treponema sp.
TGCGGCAGTCAATGTTCTTACTTACATAATGTTTGGATAATTTCTGCAAGTATTTTGAAAGTTTGGAGAAATAATAAGGAGGGATACCATGGAAATTTTAATCGGTATTTTATTACTTGCAGCCTTTTTTGTATTGATTGTTTATTCCTACAAGTCCAAGGGCGGCAGTTTAATGCTTGGCATGTTGGTTATGGCCTGTGTTTATACCATTTTGACTTATGTCGGAAACCACTTTCTTGTAACAAATCCGGAATTTTTAAAAGTAAACGCGAATGATATTAAACGGACCCCGATCGAGCTAATAACATACATATTTCAGGGCGGTGCGGAAAATTGGGGCGTTATGTTGGTTAATGTTTGTTTTGGCGCATGGTTTGGCCGTGTTATGCTGGAGACAAATGTAGCTCCCACCATTATCCGTAAAGCGGTTGAATTAGGCGGTGATAAACCGGGTATCACCTGCATCCTTTTAAATTTTGTAACTGTTATACTTTTTACTAGTATTTTTGGAGCGGGTGCTGTTATAGCCATTGGGATTATTGTATTACCGATCATGTTATCACTCGGCATTCCCAAAGCTGTTGCCGCATTTTCCTATATAGGATCAGTTGCCTGCGGGTTATATTTAAATCCTGTTCAGTTTACACAAAATGAAAATTACGCAGGTGTTTCTGTTGAAGAAATTCCTTTTTCGTCTCATTGGCCCTGGGCTATTGGTGCAATGATTATCATATTTATTATTATTACAATATTTACACTTTTCTTCATCAAAAAAGAAGCGGTGCGTACATGGGCTGCTGAAACAACATCAGATGACATTCAGAAGACCGCCCCTGCAATTGCGTTAATTGCCCCTGCCGTTCCGGTTGCTTTGCTTATCATTTTTAAGATTCAACCGATACCTGGATATCTTATTACCAGTTTTTATGCTCTTTTGGTTTGTAAAAGATTGACTAGCTTTGTGGATGTAAGCCGATTTGTTGCAAAAACTTTTCATGATGGTGTAGTAGACATTGCCCCCTTTGTCGGATTTGTACTCATGGTTCCTATGTTTGTTAGATCGGCAAACATGGCATCACCATATTTTGCGGCATTATTGGGAGACATTATCCCTCAGTCTCCACTATTTATTTGTATTATATTGGCTGCCCTTGCTCCGCTCGCATTGTATAGAGGACCTCTCACTTTGGCTGGTAGCGGTGTGGCTACTCTTGGAGTTTTAAAGAGTATCGGGTATGCCAATAGCCTTTTATTCCCCCTCTTTTCCACTCTCTTGCTAACAATGCATGTAGGAGCATGCATTACTCAATCCTGGACTGTTTGGGGTGTTGGATATCTAAAAATTGAGGGACGGGATTATCTTAAGCATAGTGTAATTGTTGCTTGGATTTGCATTGCAGCTATTAATGTGTTCACATACATAATGCGTGGATAATCATATTAAGATTATAGTTATGGATTTTATGAATGTATAATAATAGTCCATAGCTACAAATTTGAAAATCATCTAAGAGGTGAGATATTAAACCCATAAATAAGATCAAGAGAGGTTATATGCTATGAGGGCAGCTTTTATTGAAAAACCCTATGACATGAAATTTATTAATACTCCGGAGCCTGTGATTGAAAAACCTGATGATATAAAAATTATGATAAAATTTACAGGTATTTGTGGTTCTGAAATTCATGCTTATAAAGGCACTCATCCAACACGATTACCACCTATCATATCAGGCCATGAATCTTCTGGTATTATTACTGAAGTAGGTAAGGCGGTAAAAAAATTTAAACCAGGAGATCGTGTTATTGTTATACCTCAGAAATCCTGTGGTATATGCAAAGATTGTATTAGAGGCGATGAAAACCTCTGTTCTGAAAAAGCTGTTCTTGGTACTATCAAATGGCAAGGATCTTTTGGTGAATATATTATAGCACCAGAACGTACAGTATTAAATATCCCTGACAATATTTCACTAGAGGAAGGAGCGCTTGCCGAACCTCTATCAGTAGCAGCACATGCGGTTCGTATTTCAAATGTACATCTTGGTACAACAGTTTTTATTCAAGGTTGCGGTCCCATTGGTATTGCAATTTTAGCCATGTGCCGATTTGCCGGTGCCGAAAAAATCATTATGTCAGATATTTCCCAATACAATATGGATATTGCTAAACAAATAGGCGCTAATGTAGTAATATATGCAAAAAATCAGAATATAATTGATGAGATATCCGCTATAACTTCTGGAGAAGGAGCCGAAGTCGTTTTTATAGCTGTCGGAAATTCAGAAACATTAAATGAAGCTGTCCAATGTACAAAAAACCATGGGCAGATTATAGAAGTAGCTCATTTTGGTAATAAAGATACACCTTTCAACATTAAAAACTTTCGTTGGAAAGAGGTATCCCTATTAGGATCATTTATGTTTGTGAATAAAGATTTTGAAATAGCTATGGATGCATTGACCAATGGGAAAATCAATGTAAAACCAATGATTTCTAAGATAATTCCTATTGAAGATTGTGCAGCGGTTATGAAAATGGCATATGAACGTTCTGAAAACTTTGTTAAAATATTATTTAAGTTTTGATTTGGAGGAATATCTTGGAAAAACGTTTGATTAGAATGGGAATTGACGTAGGCGGAACGCATACAAAAGCTGTGGCAATTGATAATCTGACAACTGAAATCATAGGAAAATCCTCAATAAAAACGACTCACAATCATAAAAACGGAGTTGCGGAAGGTGTAGTACTCGCATTTAAAAAATGTATGGAAGAAAATAATATTCATCCCGAAGATGTTATTTTCGTGGCCCATAGTACAACTCAGGCTACAAATGCTCTTGTGGAAGGGGATGTTGCCCATGTAGGCGTTTTTGGTGTAGCAGCCGGCGGTCTTGAGGGGTTGCTGGCAAAAAAACAAGTAAACATTGATAACATTTCTATCGGAAATAACAAGTATATTAATGTAAGTAATACTTTTTCGACTAAAAAAAAGCTCACTAAAGAGCTTATTATAGAAAAAATCAAAGAAATGCAAGCAAAGGGGGTGCAGGTAATTGTTGCTTCTATGGCCTTCGGGGTTGATAGTATTAATGAAGAAAAGGCTATTTATGAATTCGCAAAAGACATGAATATTGCCACAACCATGGCTTCCGATATAACAAAATTATATGGCCTTACACGCCGAACTCGTACAGCGGTAATTAACGCAAGCATTTTACCAAAGATGCTGTATACCGCTGACAGTACTGAAGCCAGTATTAATTCCGTGGGGGTTAAGGTTCCTCTGATGATTATGAGGGGCGATGGCGGTGTAATGGAAATTTCCGAGATGAAAAAACGCCCGGTATTGACCATGCTCTCCGGTCCCGCAGCAAGTGTTATGGGTTCCCTAATGTATCTCCGTGCTTCTAATGGAATTTATTTTGAAGTTGGAGGAACCACCACTAACATCGGGGTAATAAAAAATGGCCGTCCAGCCATTGATTATTCTGTCGTAGGCGGTCATAAAACCTATATCAATTCACTGGATGTTCAGGTTTTAGGCGTTGCGGGAGGTAGTATGATTCGGGCCAACAAAAATGGAGTCATAGACGTAGGACCAAGGAGTGCTCATATTGCCGGTATGGACTATGCGGTATACACCGATGAAATCGAGATTGTTAATCCACAAGTAGAGTTTATTACACCTAAAAAAGGCGACGCAAGCGACTATGTCGCCATTAGACTGGAAAGTGGGAAACGTATCGCAATTACCAATACCTGTGCCGCAAACGTTTTAGGATTGGTTAAACCTGAATATTTTTCTTATGGAAATGCCAATTCCGCAAGAAAAGCAATGACTCCCCTGGCGGAATATATGGGTATTACGGTAGAAGAACTTGCTGAACAAATCTTGGCGAAAGCATATCATAAAATTGAACCTCTTATTATGAGTCTTACAGAAAAATACAAGCTTGATCAGGAGCATATGTCATTTGTTGGTGTTGGTGGTGGTGCGGCTGCACTTATCGTATATTGTGCAGAAAAAATGAACGCCCGGTACAGTATACCGGAAAATGCTGAGGTTATTTCTTCAATCGGTGTTGCTCTAGCCATGATACGTGACGTAGTTGAACGGATTATACCAAATCCACAACCGAAAGATATCCGCTCCATTAAAACCGAAGCAATTAACAAAGCTATTGAAAGTGGTGCAAAGCCTGAATCAGTGGAGGTTCACATTGAGATTGAATCTGGTACATCAAAAGTAACGGCCATAGCATTCGGTTCTACAGAGGTAAAAACCGCCGATCTACTCACCGAATGCAGTGAGGATGAAGCAAGAGTTTTGGCTGCAACGGATATGGGTACAGACCCTGAAAAAATAAAGCTGCTTATTTCATTGGGTGGTATGTATGTATTTGGATATCGCCCGGATTCCAAAAAAGATCAGGCTATCCGTATACTTGATAAAAAAGGCTTTATTAAGGTACAAAAACAGGGTGGAGAAATCATTAACACTTCAGCCGGAGAATATGAAACAGCTGCTAGAAAATTATGGGACGAACTTTCCATTTACCGGGGTGATAGCGTCCTACGACCGGACTTTTATATATGCGCAGGGCCAAGGGTGATGGACTATTCTGGTTCAATAGATCTGGCCCAAATCCTTCTTTTAATGGATATTGACATGCAAATGTTGGACCCATCTGATAAAATCATTGTAGTTGGGACAAAAAATCCATTATGAAAAGATTTGTTGACGAATGGTATAAAAAGCTTATTCTCTCCACAGAAACAAAACCATCCATTCAGCCTGATCCTGTACCAGATATAGCAAAATTGATAGAAGCGCTTTTCTGTTTATCCGATGAGGAATGGGGAGAATACCTTTTTTCCCGTGAGATAGCTGGCGGACGAATAAAAGAAAATCTTAAAAAAACAATGATTCAGAAGGCTATTTTATGTGGTAAAGAATATGTACGGAAAATTAAAATGGAATATGGTAATATCTCTCCTTCTGTACTAGCGGATAAAATGCAGATACAGGTAACATTCCGTCATGAAGAATTAAATGACAATTTTTTTATTTTTTCACAGTTTATCCCGCCAAAATGTATTGTTATTTTTCCTATTTACATTGAAAGAGCGAAACCATTTCTAGAAATGCTAAAAAAACAAAAAACGTGGGGAAACTTTTCTATAAAAAATATCTTACTCGCCCATGAATTGTTCCATTTTATTGAAGAACGAGATAAAAATTTTATTTTTACTCGAACTGAAAAAATGGAGTTATGGACAATAGGTCCTTTTAAGGGAATATCTCCTATTTTTTGCCTAGGAGAAATTGCTGCTATGATTTTTGCAAAGGAATTATGCGGTTTGTTAATACCTGCTAATATTATAGATGTAATACTTACTTACGGGTGTAATCCATATAAATCATTACAAATTTGTAAAAAAATGCTTCGGTTCCATAAAAGTTATTCATGTTAGAAATCATATACAAATAAGAAGACCAGGCAAAGGAGGATAAATTTTATGAAAACAGTTCTTGTTTTAATTCCCGTACAGGAAAAACACAAGAAAATTCTGGAGAGTGCAACTCCGACTGTAAAATTGGTATATGAAAATCCAAAAACAGTCTCTGCCGTACAAGTGCAAACATCTGAGATTATTATGGGATATCCACAACCCGATCTGCTGAAAGATTCACAAAAACTTGAATGGTTACAGCTGCAAAGTGCGGGTGTGGGGCCTTATGCCAAAGAAGGTGTTTTACCAAAAGGTGTAATATTAACAACAGCGATTGGTTCTTATGGAGTAGCTATCGCAGAAAATATGCTGGGTGTATTATTGGAACTATATAAAAATCTACACACATATAGGGACTTGCAGGCAGAAAAAAAATGGTTTCCTCTGGAAAAAGCAAAGGCTATTTATAATTCCACTGCTCTTATTATTGGCGCCGGTGATGCTGGTGGTGAATTCGCAAAGCTCCTTAAAGCTTTTGGCGCTTATGTTATTGGTATCAAGCGCACTCTGTCCAGCAAACCTGATTACTTTGACGAGATTCATGAGCCGGATAAGCTAGATATATTACTTCCTAAAGCGGATATTGTGGGTATGTGTTTGCCGGGAACAGAACAGACAAAAAAAATCATCAATGAAAGAACCTTGAATATCATGAAACCTGATGCGGTATTAATCAATGCCGGGCGGGGCAGTTGTATTGACGAAGATGCACTTTGTAGTGCGCTGGAAAAAGGACATCTATATGGAGCAGCCCTAGATGTGTTTTCAACAGAACCTTTGCCCATGGAAAGCAGATTATGGAAAATAAAAAATCTGATACTCACACCACATATTTTTGGAGGTTTGAGAATTTCTGAAACACTTGACAGAATGGTTAATTTATTTGCCAAAAATCTTGCTGCATATATTGAGGGCAAGCCGCTTGTAAGTGTCTATGACCCAGCCAGAGGATATTAATTGATAGAATCTTTGTTTGATTCTTTACAACCCAAAACAGAGGAGATAAGGTATTATGATTTTTGACAAATTATCGAATGCGTCTATCTATTACGGGATAAGCGATCGCATTAAGCGCGCTTTACAGTGGCTCCATTCAACTGATCTTAACGCTCTACCGGCTGGTCGTTTAGAAATTGATGGAGATAAAATTTATGCAAACATTTCGACCGCAGAAACCAAATCATTGGATCAAAGCCATTTGGAAACCCATGAAAAATATATTGATATTCAGTATGTCCATAAAGGAGAAGAATATATTGGAATATTACCATCGGAATTCCTTGGCGCCGATATTAAACGGGACAGCGAACATGATGTATGTTTTTTCGAAGGCAAACCTGATCTTATAACGGTCCGGGAAGGATATTTTATGCTGGTTTTTCCGCACGATGCTCACGTTCCCCGAATCACGATAAAAGATCCTGTTAAAACATCAAAGATAGTTGTTAAAGTCAAATGGCCAGAATAATTTTATCGGGAATTAGCGGATAAAACTCCGGATCAGTGCCCAGAGTATCATTCTTACTTCTCTCTGGGCATGTTCTTTTCCCGCTCGTTCTTCGATATACTGAATATCATTTCTATCTTCACTGAAAAAAGCATTTACTAGTTTCTTTATTTCACCAGTACTGACATCGGCAAATCTCTCTTTTTCAGTTAATGTAGGATCTGGCCGATATAGTTCTTTACAGGCATTAGCTGCATGTTGAAGCTTTTCCAGATAGGTGGTAAATTCATTAATATATGACCAGGGAAAAAGTTCTTGTCCATGTCCCGCAAGGATATATTTTCCTCGTCTGTCTGATAAAACACGTAAATTTGATATCCATGAAGAAATATCCGCAGAGTGAAAATAGGCACTTTGAAATTCTACAACAGTATCCCCAGTACAAAAGACATCAGGGCCGGGAATACGAATAAACATATCCCATTTTGAATGCATTATATCTCTGGCCGTAAAAAGCTCAATTTCCACACCACCTGAAAAAACAATTTGCAATATACCATCAACCCCGACAAAATTTGCCTCATAGGTATGTTCAGCCGGACTAAATGTTTCTAGAAATCTCTGGGAACAATATATGGTAAGCCCTTGGGGGAAATTCCAGTTGAGAAAATCCTCAAGTCCCCCAGCATGATCCCCATGGCCATGGGTAAGAAATAAAGCGGTGATAGGTTTTCCGAAAATTTTTTCAGTTTCTTCTACCATCTCGATACCTCCCGGAGGGGCATCAACCACCGCGATTCCGTTATCTCCTACAATAAAAGCACTGTTACATTGTGACCGGATCGGAAGATTTGCCCGACGAAAATAAAGCCGATCAGTAATTTTAAACACCTCTACCAAATTACCTTCATAAACTTTCTCCATTTTATCCCACCTCTTTAAAAAACATATCACAAATTTCCAGTAAAGCACATATCCCTGAACGTGCCGTTCGTGAGGTTCGCGGTTAAATTCGAAATTGCTGTTTAACCCGGCAGCCCCCGGTATCCCGCTGAGGGGGAAAGGGTCTGGGCGGTCATTTCCTTAAAGAGTTCCCGGGCCGCATCACGGGTCAGGGTTCGTATCTGGGGATCGTTCTGAAAAACCTGAAAGGCCTTTTCCAAATCCCGCTCAAAGGCGGCTTCCGTTATCCCTTCCTGGTTTTCTATATGCTGGAGGACAAGACCGGCGATGGGATTGGGGAGGCCGCCGGTAATAAGAGGCCGGACGCTGTCCCTGCTAAAAAAGGCGTTGGTCTCCACCACCGCGCCGGGGGGAAAGCCGGGCATCTGGCCCTGGTTGGGGAGGTTCACATTAGTCACCAGGTTCCCCAGCCCCAGCAAGGCTTTGATCTGCCGTATCCCCTCCTCGCCGGAATTTTCAGGGGTAAAAATTTCCGTCCCCCGGCGGTAGGCTTCACTTTTTTTCTTGAGTTCCTCCCGCTGGGAGATCCGCCATGTTACGGGGGTCAGGGAAAACTGCCACTCCTTGGCCGTCTCCGGGGTTTTCAGATACCAGGAAGGAGGGCAGAATTCCGCCAGGTGCCGGTCCCCGGCGGCGGCCAGAAGGCCGTAACGGCGGAACAGATCGATTTTCACCCGCTCACCGGAACTAAAAAAACTGTTGAACCAGTTGTCGTCCCCCCCTTCGGCAAAACCGGTTTCGGCGAATTCCCCGGCAAACTGCGCAAAGAGGGGAAAAAGATCGATATTTTTCCAGGCTGCCCGGGTAATCCAGGTAAAATGGTTGATCCCCGCCACTTCGGTAACTATATCCTCCCGCCGGATCGTTTCTTCTTTTACCAGTCCTGCCCGGGTCAGCACTTTTATCAGCAATTTTTGAGTGCCGAATACTTCATGACAGCAGCCAAAAGCCTTGATTCCGGGGAATACTTTATAAAGGGTCCGGGTGCATATGGACATGGGATTGGTATAATTGAGAACCCAGGCGCCGGGGGCCCAGGTTTTGACGGCCTCCCCTATCTCCTGGTACATGGGAATGGTCCGCAACGCCCGGTTCAGGCCGCCGGCCCCCACGGTATCTCCCACGGACTGATAGATGCCGTATTTTTCCGGGGCGTGAACATCGACGGCCATCTCTTCAAAATCACCGGGTAATATCGAAATAAAAACGAAGTCGCTTCCCGCCAGGGTTTTTTCCAGGGAAGGTTCGGCCTGAAATTTCCAGACCCCCGGATTATGGGCCGCCATGATCTGATTCCCCAAAACCTCATTTGCCTTTGCTGCTTCCTGGTCAATATCATAAAGGTAAACAGTTCCCGCGATATCCTTTTCAAATGCCAGGTCTTTCATAAACACCCAGGCCCAGTTTCGGGAACCTCCGCCTATATAGCATATTTTCAGCTTTCTGACATCAGAGTTCATGATGATCCTCCTGGAGTTTTAACAGTTCCACCCCCGCCAGCAGCACTATCCCGATGCCGTGGGTGTCATTGAGCCGGGGTAAAAGATGTTCGGCGTAATAGCGGGGATTGAAGGCAAATTCCGATCCCCGGCAGACGCCGTAAATATTACCTCCCCGGTCTACGGAAAATCTTTCCAGAGCCTTCCATGCCTTTTCCGCCGCTGCCCGGTAGGATGAAGCATCTTCGGAAAACCAGCGGCGCCGTATACCCCGGCAAAAGGCGCAGATAAACATGGCGGTACAGGAGGTTTCAGGATACGAAGACGGCATATTCAATACCTGACGCCACATTCCCTGTTCGTCCTGACAGGCCAGGCAGCCTGCGGCCAGGGTCCGGAAAAACCCGGTAAGAAAATCCCGTTTGGGGTGATCTTCCGGCAGCGCCAAAAGTAATTCGGAAAGGGAAAAGATCGTCCAGCCGTTCCCCCTGCCCCATGGAACGCCGGTGTTTTTAGCCCGCCTCACATCGTAAACATGGGCCATGAGGCCCTGGTCTTCCATAAAGAGATATTTTTTAAACCCCTCAAATTGACGGGCGGCGTCATCCAGGATGGCGGGGTCTTCCTTGAGGCGGGCATAGCGGCAGAGAAAAGGGACGCTCATATAGAGGTCATCCGCCCAGAGGGTTTCATTGTGGAACCGGTGCATCTGGTTTTTCCGGTAAAAAACACCGCCGGGAAGCCGGTCCTGTTTATGGAGTATATGTTCCCCCGCGTAATCCACCGCCGTCTCATGTCCGCCGATCCTGCCGTCCCTGGCGGCTTCCATAACAAGGGAACCAAAGGAACCGCAGTCATCCAGGCTGTCGATGGAGGTAAGCAGATGATGTACCGCCGTGGCGCCGCCAAAGTGTTCCTTGTCAAAGAGGGCATAGTCCAAAGTGCGGATCGATTTTCTGACATGATCTTCCACATAAGCGGCAATGGCATTTGCTTTTCCCCGGAGATCAAAATACCGGGCGGTTTCCATGAGGCCGTAGAGAGTAACCCCCAGGGGATAATTCCAGTGGCCATAGAGAGGATTTTCATTGTAAAGCCGCACCCACCCGCCGGGCATATCAATACGCCACCAGGTTTGTTCCCCCCGCCTGCCCGGAAGAAGTTCCCGGTCAAAAACGAGGAGTTCCTCTTCAGAGGTATCCCGAAAGGGGCCCGCGTATATCCAGGAAAACTCCCGGCATCCCGCTTCGCCGCCGGCCTTTCCGGTCCCGGTTTCCGGGAAAAAAGGGTTAAGAAAACGGGCCTGAACGGATCCGTCCGAACTTTCCGCTTCCAGCGAAAAATCCCAGGGCCCTCCCCCGGCGGGGCTTTCCGCAATACAGATCAGGTGATTCAGCCCCGCCTCCAGGGTACATTCGCAGCGGAAACCGCCGTTTGCCGGAGGGGTTTTCCCGGAACCGTCTCCGGCGGGGAAAATCCGGCGTCTTTCCAGATAAAGGGAGCAGGTTCCGGTACTAAAGCCCCGCAGGGTATGGCGGGAACGGACCGGAACATGGATAAGGGTACGGGCCGCAACCCTGCCGTCCGGGAAAACCCCGCCGGAGGAGCCGAAGATCCTGCCGAAACACCCCAGGGCTTTTTTCTCCGCCGGCCACTGGGGGCGGGGCAGACACAGGGGGGCAAGAGATACGGCGCTTACGCTCTCCAGAGGGCGGGCCAGGGGCGCGGTATAATCAAACCCTTCCATATCGGGCAGCCCCGGGCAGGAAAGGCCCCGGAAAAAATAATAATCCAGTTTTCCCAGCCAGGTACCGAATTCGGCGCCGAACCCCGCCTTGGTCCGGGTAAAACGGAGAACCAGGTGATTCCAGCCCGGCTCAACCGGCAGGATGATGGAGACGGGAGTATCCGCATACCGTTCAGCCTCCACCGTGGTGGCATAAACCGTTTCCCCGTTCATCAGAATTTTTACCGGCCCCCGGGGGATGAGGATAAATTGAAGGCTCCCTTTTTCTTCGGCCCGGTACTTGCCCCAGGCATACACATAAGTTCCCAAAGGGGCCCGGGGAAATATTTTTTCAAAATCAGCGTCGTAACGGTAGGTTCCGTTCCGGTGTATGGCGGCGGTGGTAAAAGGACGGGCGGTATAATCAAACCGGGGGTTGGCACCGATATACCGGTTCGCGATGAGTTCAAGTGTTTTTTCAACGCTCCCGCCGCCGCCATATCCGGCAGCCCGGTATTCATCAAAGTACGGTCCCACTGTTCCCCCGGCATTACACCTTTAGTCCGGATGTGGCGATTCCTTCAACTATATATTTCTGGAAGATGAAGAAAATGATAAGAGAGGGCAGCAGGGAAAGGGCGCCCATGGCAAAGATGGCCCCCCAATCGGTGGAAGTCGGATCGGCGAACATCCGCATGGCCAGGGACACCGTAAAGGAACGGGGCCTGTTCAGATAAAGCAGGGGGCCGAGAAAATCCTCCCAGCGCCAATAAAAACTAAAGATTGTAGAGGTAATGAGCGCGGGTTTTATCAGGGGAAAAAGAATCCGGCTGTAAATGGTAAATTTATTACAACCGTCGATCATGGCGCTCTGATCCAGTTCCGCGGGGATGCCGCGAAAAAACTGTACCATAAGAAAAATAAAAAAAGCCTGGCCCCCCCAATGGGGCACAATAAGGGGCAAAAAAGTATTCACCCAGCCCAGTTTAAAAAAGAGGATAAACTGGGGAACCATCACCACCTGGTAAGGGAGCATGATGGTAAGAAACATACAGCCGTACCAGAATTTATTTCCCCGAAAGTGGATCCTGGAAAAACCGTAGGCCACCAGGGAAGACATCAGCACCGCGCCCAGGGTGGAAAAACCGGTTACAATAAAAGAGTTGATGTAAAATGCCGTAAAGGTGGTTGAACCGTTGTACCGCCAGCCCCGGATATAATTCTCCAGGGTAAAATGCCTGGGGATCAGAGAAATGGTACCGAAAATCTCCTCCGTGGGCTTGAAGGAACCGAAAATCATCCACAGTAAAGGATAGAGCATAAAAAAACCGATAAAAAGCGCCAGCCCATGGAAGATAACCGATTCCCGTATGTTTTCCAGGCGCCGCTGCTGTATCTTGGTCAATTATTGTTCCGCCTTATGATTCATAATAAACCCAGCGATCGGAGGTTTTGAAAATCAGGGCGGTGAATACCGCGATGATAAAAACCAGAACCCATGCCAGGGCGGAACCGTAGCCCATCTCATTATAGGCAAAAGCCCGCAGGTACAAATATAGGGCATAAACCAGGGTACTGTCCTGGGGATCGCCCCGGCCGCCGGAGATAATAAAGGCCTGGGAAAAAACGGTAAACCCGTTGATCAACTGCATAATTAAATTAAAGAAAATAATCGGGGTCATCATGGGCAGGGTGATGTTGAAAAACTGGGTAATATATCCCGCCCCGTCTATGGATGCGGCCTCATAATAGGTTTTGGGGATCTGCCGCAGCCCCGCGAGAAATATCAGCATGGAAGAACCGAACTGCCAGACGGCCAGGATGATGATTACCCCCAGGGCCGTACCGGCATTCCCTATCCAGCTTACGGTACTATTGATTCCTATGGTCTGGAGAAAGGTATTAACTACCCCATCGGCGGTGAACATGCGCCGCCATATAACCGCCACGGCAATACTGCCCCCCACCAGGGAGGGAAGGTAATAGGCGGCCTGATAAAACCGGATCATCCGGGAACCCCGTTTGAAAAGAACGGCCACAAAAAAAGCAAATACCAGCCGGGTGGGAACCGAAATAAAAGCGTAACTGAAGGTAACTCCCAAAGACTTCCAGAACCGGGAGTCCGTACCCATCCGTTTGAAGTTGGCAAGCCCGGAAAATACCGGGGAACCCAGAATGTCGTAGTTGGTAAAAGAAAAATAAAGGGACATGAAAATGGGGATGATTGAAAAGAAAAAAAACCCGATAAGCCAGGGACTGATAAACAAGTAGCCGGCCATATCTTCCTTGAGCTGCCGCCTGCCGGAATAATAACCTTTCATGGGCCCTCCCGCGTGGATGTATCCGTAAAAACCAAAGAAGCCGAAGGAAAAAATCACTTTCATCTGAGCCGGTTTCAAAACCTGATGTTTTGAAACCGGCTCATCCTCTTCGGCTTCTTCGCGTTACGGTTGTTCTTTACTTACCGGCCCAAAACCCCATTGGCGGCCTGTATCATCTGAGCCGCCGCGGCATCGGACGAGATACGGCCGGTCAGGGTCTGGAGAAGAAGCGGCCTCATTACGTCCCGGACTTCCCCGGCTGATGCCGGATCGGGAGGATCTATGGGGGTGGTAAAAGGCGTTACCCTGGTGATGAAATCAAAGAGGTACTTCATGTTGGGATCAACCCGGGGGGCCAAATCTTCCCGGACACTGGAAGGCACCGGAATGCCCCGTTCCGCCAGGAGAATACGGTTCGCTTCCAGATCATTGACAAAGAAATTCACAAACCTGGCGGCCAGATCCTGATTCTTGGATGCGGAAAGCATGGAGATAAACTGGGACGGTTTCAGATAGGTCCCGTAAGGCGCCTTGTTTCCGTCAACCGTGGGAAAGATGTAGAAATCCAGAGGGCGTTTAGCGGCGTTGATATGGCCTACGTGCTGATTGCTCCAGTAGAAGGCGTTCCAGGCAGTACCCTTGGAAATGGGCTCCTCTTCCATGGCCCGGCCCAGGATGAAGGCGTCTTCGGGATCATAGAGGGCCCCGGCGGCCTTAAGCCTGAGCAGTATATCAATAATCTCCGTGATAAGGCCGGGGCTGTCGGAAAAACCAAGGCTCTTGCCGTTGGACGCAAAGAAGGGCTTACCGGCTTGACGGACAACATGCTCAAAGACCTGATGGAACTCGTTGACCGGCATGGTCTGAACCCCGGTCTTCTGATAAACAGTCAGGGCAATCTGTTCAAAGTCCTTCCAGGTCCACTTGGTATCGTCAATGGTCACTCCCGCCTTCTGCAGAATCGCGGTATCGACCCCCATACCCCAGGCATTGGTTCCCAGGCTCAAGGCGATAAGCTTCCCCCCCAAACGGCCGGAAGCCAGGCCCGAATCAGACCATTGGGAAAGATCGATGATCCCTCTCTGGGCGTAGGGGTTCATGTCCACCAGCTGATTCCGGTCATTGTACTGACCAATATACATATAATCCTGCTGCATCACATCCGGAAGGCTTCCCGCCGCCGCCTGGGTATTCAGTTTGGGCCAATAGCCGTCCCATTGGGCGGGCTCGGTTTCCACCGTAATTCCCGGATTCTTTTCCATAAAAAGCTGCGCCGCTTTGATGGTCCGTTCATCCCGGGTGGTATTTCCCCACCAGGCAAAACGCAGATAACCGCCCTCCGAAGCCTGCTGATCAGTAAGGGCCTGCTCTTTTTTCTTGCACGTCACAAAAAGCAGAACCGGCAGCAACAGCAGGACAAAAAATAAACTTCTTCTTTTCATAGCTCCTCCTCTTGAAAATAAGATTGTTCAAGATCCTTTTAACCCGGCCTCCTGATTACACCTCAGGTATTTTACCTCGGATTTTTCCAATAGAACCATGATTTTTCCTTCAATATTAGCACAAAAACATCATTTTGCCGTTGATCCGAAAATCCGTTCCGTTAATCCATGTGAAACATTTCTATTAAATTGTCGCTCACCGGGGACTCGTCGGGATTGGTCTCCATCACATCCTTCATCATGTGCCACCATTTTTTGACAATGTCTTTTTGGGCCAGTTCCCCGTCACAGGCATCGTCGGCGAGATACTGAAAAGCAAAGAGGGTATTGGTTTTTTCATCAAGATAAATGGAATAACCGGAAATCCCGGCCCTGCGGAGTTCCGCCTTGAGTTCCGGCCAGATGGCGTCATGCCGTTTTTTATACTCCCCCGCGTATCCCGGTTTCAGCCGCATGGCAAAAGCGTTTCTTCTCATAAATGCCTCCTTCCTGATCAGCATAAAATGGTTTGGAGAAAAAAAATAGAAGCGGATTGCCGTTTTTATGCTATAATTGAACTTTAAATACCGGTGTATCGTCATAGCCAATTATACTATCGTTATCAGACGGAAGGAGCGCTTTTATGTACCAGCTTGATTCAAGAAAATACTGGTGTGACGCTAATGTACCCATACAGTTTGAATTCAGGAATCCTCAGTTTCCCTTCCCCCTGCATATCCACGATTTCCATGAAATAGCCTTGATATATTCCGGTAAAGCCGTCCACCTGACAACGCTGGGGGACCACGATATTGAGGCGGGAGACTTTATCAGCGTTAAACTGGGGCAGGCCCACGGCTATAAAAACATCCGAAATCTGGTGTTAATGAATATCCTTATTAAGCCTTCTTTTTTTGAGGAAGGCCCTTTGGGTCTCCGCAGCCTTTCCGCCTATGAGGATCTGTTCGGCGGGGAACCGGAAGAGGATATTGAGAGATCTCCCATCTCCCATTTTAAGCTGGACTACTGGAGTTTTATCAGGGCGAAAGAATTGATCGAGGCGGCGTCGGTAGAATTGACGAAACATTCTGATGGATATCAAGCCATGGTAACAAGCTTTATCCGGGAACTCATTGTTTTGTTGGTCCGGAATTACCGGAAAAACAACACCGGCAGGCAATCCTTCGCCTCGGAAGTAACAGGCATCATCAGTTATGTAAAGCACAATTACCGGTCTCCCTTGACCATGGATACGTTGACCGGTATATCGGGATTGTCCAAAAGTCATATTCTGCGGACTTTTAAGCGGCATTTGGGCCTATCCCCGTTTCAATACATCAGCCAGCTCCGCTTGTCCGACGCCGCCGACGCGTTAATTCAAACGGACAAATCCATCACCGAAATCGCGCTGGATATGGGATTTAACGACAGCAACTATTTTACCCGTTCATTCAGAAAGCACCTGGGGCTCTCTCCCCGGAACTACCGGAATAAATACCTGAAGGAAAATCTTTTGTGAGGCTGTATGGAACCATATTACCTGGCCGTTGATATTGGCGCGTCGGGGGGCAGGCATATCCTTGGACACGTGGAAAGAGGACAACTCATCCTGGAAGAGGTTCACCGTTTTTCCAATGCCCCCCTGCAAAAGGATAGTTCCCTGATCTGGGACGACGACTTGATTTTTCATGAGATTGTCACCGGCCTTGTGAAATGCGGCAGCACAGGCAAGATTCCCTGTTCGGTAGGCATTGATACCTGGGGGGTGGATTACGTACTGGCTGACAGGGAAGGGGCGGTTATCAAGCCGGTGTACGCATACCGGGATTCCCGGACAAAGCCTTTTCTCAAAACGGCTCTGCCCTTTGCGGATCTGTATAGTATTACCGGCACAGCCCATCAGCCTTTCAATACTATCTACCAGGTTCTGACTGACAAGGCCTCGGGAAGACTGGATAAAGCGGAATACTTCCTGGCTTTGCCGGAGTATTTTTCCCAAAGGCTCACCGGCAGCCTCGCAGGCAAAGAGCATAGCGAGTATACCTGGGCTTCTACTTCCGGGCTCTTGGATATCCGGAAAAAAAACTGGAGCGAAGAAATTTTCCAAAAAGCAGATCTGCCCCGGAGACTCTTCAAACCTGTCCGGGAACCGCCTTATCTTGCGGGGGAATTAAGCAGGGAATTGCGGAACCAAACGGGTTTCAATACCCGGGTGGTGATGATCGCCAGCCACGATACCGCCTCGGCGGTGTCGGTTACCGCTGAGGACAGCCTCTATATCAGTTCAGGAACCTGGAGCCTCCTGGGAATTCAGGGGGAACCCGTCCTCACCGCCGCAGCCCGGGAAGCGGGATATACCAACGAGGGGGCCTTAAACGGCAGAATCCGTTTCTTAAAAAATATTATGGGCCTCTGGGTCCTCCAGCGGATCCGGGACGAACTGGCGGGCTCCTACAGTTTTGCGGATCTGGAATCCCTGGCCAGAGAAGCGGAACCGGGGACCGGGGACTGGTTTATTGATATTAACCTGCCGCTGTTTTTAAATCCCCCTTCAATGATCGGAGCTGTCCGGAACGAATGTAAGCGGACCGGACAAAAGATACCCGAAACGCCGGGGGAACTGGCCCTCTGCATATACCTCAGTCTTGCCCGAAGCTACAAAAACGCGATTGACAATCTTGAACAAATCACCGGGAAAACATACCCTTCCGTATCTATTATAGGCGGCGGTAGCAAAGACGGGTATCTTAACAGCCTCACCGCCCGGTATACGGGCAAGCCGGTAATTGCCGGTCCCGCGGAAGCCACGGCCATAGGAAATTTGCTTTTACAGATGCGGTACGCGGGGGAACCGGCGGTGAACAAGGGTTTTGCGGAATTGGTAAGCGGCTTTCAAAGGCGTAATTTTGAAAAAATCTCAACATAAAAAACACTACGGAGGACAGGATGTATACCGAAGCACGGGAAGCGTATAAAAAATGGGGAGTGGATACGGAAGACGCCATCAAACAATGCGCCGAAATACCGGTATCCCTCCACTGCTGGCAGGGGGACGATGTGACGGGTTTTGAAAACCCTTCGGGCTCCCTCTCCGGGGGCATACAGACTACCGGCAACTATCCCGGCAAGGCCCGGAACAAGGATGAATTGTGGGGGGACCTGGATCTTGCCTATTCCCTGATCCCCGGGAAAAAACGGCTCAATCTCCACGCCACATACGCCATCAGCGATGCGCCGGTCCCCAGGGATATGCCGGAGAATATTCATTTTGAACCCTGGCTGCAATGGGCCCGGAAACGGGGTATAGAAATCGACTTTAACCCGACCCTCTTTTCCCACCCTCTGGCCGCGGAGGGCTTCACCCTTTCCCACCCGGATAAAAAAATCCGGGACTTCTGGATCCGCCATGTAAAAGCCTGCAGGAAAATCGCCGCCTGGATTGGGGAACAGCAGGGAAGCCCTTGTCTTAATAACATCTGGATCCCCGACGGCCTCAAAGACATACCGGCGGACCGGCTGGGCCCCCGGGAGCGGCTTCGGGAATCCCTGGACGAAATTTTTTCTGTTAAATACGACAAACGGTTTATCATTGACGCGGTGGAAAGCAAGGTCTTCGGCATAGGTCTTGAAAGCTATACCGTGGGCTCGGCGGAATTTTATCTCAGCTACGCCGCCACCCGGGGTATTTATGCCCTCATTGACAGCGGCCACTATCATCCCACCGAACTGGTTTCGGATAAAATATCTTCCCTTCTGGTTTTTTTCGATAAAGTGGCCCTTCATGTATCCCGTCCGGTACGATGGGATTCGGATCATGTGGTTTTGTTTGAGGAT
>JAIRNJ010000291.1 GCA_031258115.1 Treponema sp.
GCATGCGCTCCAAACGGCTAACTCCCATCTTAATGAACTGACCCGATCGATCTCCAGAAAGATGTTCACGCTCCAGCAAAACACAGTTGAAATGGAACGGAACCGGCTTTCCAAAGAAATACATGACATCGCAGGTTACGTTTTCATCAACATTATAATGATGCTTCAGGCTGCCTCTGCGGTTTTTAACAAAGACCGGAAGAAAGCGGAAACCCTCATAGTGGACACTCGAGATTACGCGGAACGGGGCATCAACGAAATCCGCCACGTTTTGCGGAATATCAGGGAGCCCCCTGCTTCATTGAGTCTGCAAAACGAGTTTTTCAACATCGGTGATGTTTTCCAAAAGGCGACAGACACATCGGTTGTCATTCATTACGGAACATGGCCGCGTAGTTTTTCGCCCCTTGTTGATTCCTTCTTTATATCCTTCATGCAGGAAGCGTTGACCAACGCCATCAAACACGGTCACGCTACGGAAACCGCCATTGATTGCCAGGAAGTGGATGGATTTATTACCATGACTATCACCGACAACGGCCTTGGCGCAAAATTCCCGCTACAAAAAGGTATAGGGATCTCTTCGCTTGAAGATTTTGCCTTTCAATACGGCGGCGGAGTAGATATACAGAGCGGCAAATACGGCTTCAAGATAAAGGTGAGTGTCAGGCATACGAAAGAGGGAAATAATATACGGTACTAATAAATCGGGATTTTCAGGCCGAAACGGAGCTGGGGAGCTTCGAAATAGAGGAAATCCGCCATCTTCTTCTGGGCGTAACCTGAATCTTCAAAACCCTTGGAAACCGATTCCCTGTAGTTCTGCCCCAACACATAGAGGCCGAAACCAATGTCCCCGAAGAGCCTGAAATGGGGATCCAGTTCCCATTCATAGCCCAGCGCAGGACTGAGACCGAAAGGACTGAAACTGTCAAAGCCGCCTTTCCCGGAATCAAGACGGAACGATGCAAGAACGCGGAGGTAGGGCTTGGGGATCTTCGGTTCATTCATGCGGAAACGGTATCCTAAACCGATACGGGGTTCCAGCAGAGAAAGGGCATTAAAGCTGGTTCTCAACGGCGTATCGTCATCCGTCAGGGCAAAACCAAATATCTGCTGCCCCAGTCCCAGACTGAAAAACCAGCCGTAGGATTTAAGGGCAAAGGAAACATCCAGTTCGGGGATACGGGCCTGTAATAGAGTCAGATCTATCGAAAAGTGATTGAAACGCTGTTGGGGCAGTGTCAGAACTCTCCGATCCCGGTCGGCAAAAAAAGTACCCTTCCGTACCGCATAGTTCCAATGGGTCATCTCCCAGTCGTAAGTGGCCGGCATGGGCACATAGAGACTCATCTGTCCCGAGGGAGGAATGGTCAGAACACCTGCGGTAATTCCGGTAATTTGGGCGCCGGGGGGACCGGTAATCAACAGTTCGGGCCGGATTATGGGTTTGATAAATTCTTCCAGATCGTTTGCCAGAGATATCCAGTAATAGGCGATGAGATCCGCCTCGGTGGGGATACTTTCATCGATAACATTCTCCACCGTATGAAAGGGGTTAAAAGAGTCACGAATCGTGTAACGGGCCCGGGCATGAGGATTGACTACATCGATCTCTCCATCCAGAAAAATATCTACGGTAACAAAGCAGCCTTCCCTGGCGGCCTGCGCCTGCAGAGCCGCACCGTCATCATCCTCATAATAGGTGGAAGCGGAAAAAGACCGCACTCTGGCTGTATTGGAGACATTTCCCAGTATGCAACGGATCGAATAATCCCAGTAGTCCCTGTCGGGGAAGGGGCCTGCATATTCATCCCATACATAAACACCGGCCTCGCTGGCAAGAAAATAAAAATCTTCGTCAATCCTGAAACGGTAGAGCACATCAAGACTTCCCGGTATGGGATCGGTTTCCGTGTAACCGCTCTGGGCGCTTAACGCAAGCGGAAAGATAAGGATTGCAATAATAGCCAAGAGGGGAGCTTTTACCATTTCATCATCACTCCAATCGAAGTATAAAAATCATCCTTCCCAAGCTTTGCCTTGTCAAAAGCATCCCGCCCGTAACTCAGAGCGGCAGGAGCGCGGAGGGAGCCTGTAATGGCCCACTGGGGGAAATGGTATTCCAGGCCCAGCCAGATTGGATCCGCCTGAAAATTGGATTCCTTGTTTGAGAAGAGGAAAGCAATGCCGCTGCCGACAAGGAAACGGAAACGCCAGGTATTCCTGGGCTGGAGATACAATCCTCCTCCCAGGCGCAATTCCTGGTGCAGGGCGTCCTCGCCTCCGGAAAGGACACTGTTGTCCCGCCAGAATTCCCAGTCGGTCTGCAGGAAAAACCTGTCCGGCGCCAGATGCAGACGGTATTCAAGATCCACCGCATAGTTATCCATGCCCCGGAAAGAAGAATTCAAACCCAAAGAGTGCCTGGTATATTTCTGGAGGCTCTTTAATTCTTTTTCCCCTTTGGTAATTCCATTGGGCAGAAAGAATACTTCAGACCAGAAACCCTTCTTGACTGCAGTCCCGGTAATTTTCCTGTTTTGGGGAAAGAGAACCAGTTCCCCCTCCAGGGTTCCCTGTTCTATTTTTCCCGCGCTTTTTCCGGTTTCGTCCCCGTACAGTATCTCCATACCTTCCTGGTAGGATCTGTACTTCTGTCCCTCCCCGACTGCGGCAAGGCCGTCAAAACGGAGAGACGCTTCCGATTTGCGCCAGGAATTTGACAGCCTGTAGAGGGATGCGTCGATCACGGCGGGAGCGGAGACTCCCGCTATCAGAGCTACGGAAAAAGAATCTGTGGCCAGCACATCATTTTGACTGAGGCTGTACAGATCGTAGCGCCAGAAGAGCCGGTCATCCCGAAAGAGCGTGGAAAGCGCCAGGGCGTATTGAGTACCCGTTGCGGTACAGGCGTCATAGAGTTTTGCCCTATCAATTTTTATCGAATTCTCTGCCGCTTCCAGGGGAAGAACCCGGGTATACTGCAGGTTCAGGGTTTCCAGCATCAAAAGTGCCGCTTCTTCGGTGTACTTTATGGTATTGATTATATCTTCTTCATCCCCGTCGTAACCCTGGTGGCTCAATAAAAAGACAAGGGGATTATCCTCTTCCTGGGCCCCGGTGTAAAGCGGAAAAACAGGAAGAAACATCAACACCGAAACTACCGGGATGAGAAGTGAAAATAATCTTTGCAGGAGTTTGGTTTTCATCTTATTTTTCGGTTATTACCTCTACGCCATCCCAGCTTTCAGGGGGCGGATTTTTACTATAGATACGGCAGCGTTCCCTGAAACGCAGGGCTGCCGGATCCTCGGGCAGCAGGGCAAGAACCTTGTCAAAAAAGCCGAGGCTCTCCCTGAAATTCCGCCCATAGTAAAGGGCCGCTCCTTCGGCATGGAATTTCCAGGCTTCTTCCTCCCGGGGAGAAAGCTTGAGCCGGGTAGTATGGATGAATACTCCCCTCTTTTTACCCTGCACCATAACCCGGTCTATTATCCGGCAGGGCAGTTCGTTTTTAATCTTTTCCGCCACCATTTCGCTGAATAGAACCGGTTCATGGTACATTTTGGTAAGCCCTTCCAGCCGGGAAGCAAGGTTAACCGCGTCTCCGATAACCGTATAATTCATCTTCTTGTCACAGCCGATATTTCCTACGGTTACCTGACCAAAGTTGATCCCCACGCCGATGCGGAATTCCGGCGCCCTGAGTTCTCTCTGTATACGGTTAAACTCTTCAAGACCGTCCAGCATTTCAAGACCGGCCATGACGGAAGAGAGGGCGTCGTTTTCGCCGAAAACCGGAGCGCCGAACATCGCCATGATGGCGTCTCCGATGTATTTGTCCACTACCCCGTTCCGGTTAACAATAATATCAACCATGATGGAAAAATAGCGGTTAAGAGAATTGACAAGTTCATCCGGAGCCATGCCTTCCGAAATGGCGGTAAAACTACGGATATCGGAAAAGAGAATGGCAATATCCCTGTTGTTTCCCACCAGCATCTTTTCGGGATTGATAAAGACTTCGTCGATTACATCCTTGGGTACATAGAGCTGGAAAATATTGCGGATCTTGTTTTCCCGTTTCCGGGCAGAGGCCGCCTCGAATGCGTACTGGCGGATCTGCGCGTATGCCCCGGATATAGTCTTGAGCATGCTGTTGAAGGTATGGGAAAGCTGCCCGATCTCATCATTGTAATAGACAGGCGCCTCTTCGTTCATATTGTTTGTTTTGATGATCCGCCGCATCGTATCGACAAGGCCTTCCAGGGGCCGGGAAAGATACGAAGCCATGACAAAGATAAGGGGAACGCCCGCCAGAATCGCCGCCAGAAGAATGATAAGCGAGGCATTGAATATCGTTTCTACCCGGCCGTAGAAAATATCCCGTTTTTCTGAAACAAAGACCTGCCAGCCGAATAGCAGCAGAGGGCTGGTATAGGCCACCCGTTTTTCTCCGCTTACCGTTATGGGAATAAATTCACTGCGGTTTTCATCAAAATAAATTTTAAGGGCTTCCCGGTCTGTCTCCGTAAGAGTTACAAGGCCGGCGTTCATTACCAGTTCTCCGCCGCGATCCAGGGCAAAAACCGCCTCGGTTTCGCTGCGGAGCAGGCTCATGGCATAGGTTTCCACCGCGGCCATGGCGGCCTTTTCCATGGCCGGAATTCCAACCACATTGTTATCCACAAGGAGGTTCCACTGAGCGTCGGCAAAGGTCTTGAGCTGTTCCGACCGGTAGGTAAGGGACTCCACCGCCAAACGGTTAACCGAAGAGGCCGCCAGGAAGTAGGACGCAAAACCTACCAGCGCCACAGAGGCAATCAGCAGAGGGAGAACAACTATCAGTATCTTTGCCTTTATTTTCATTTTTCTAATTAACCTGTATTTGAAACCTTTCGGTGTAAGTCTCCCGGAAAATAACGATAATCTCATAGGTACCTATGGAAACCGTACCGGTACTCATAATAAGACAGCCGTCTACCCCGGGAGAAAGCTGCGCATAAGGCGCAGGGCCTCCGTTTATGGTGCGTATACTTACACTCCAGTCCGCCGGAGAGGTAGCCCCTGCCGAGCCGGGGGGAAGAATCACTTCAACGGGAAAAGGCGGATCGTTCACCTTTATTTTAATGAAATCCCAAACCACTACCGTAAACGCAGCGCTTTTGCCCCGGATGGAAACCCTCAGCTTCTGGGCTCCTTCTTCGGTAGGGCTGTAGCCTGAAACGTTGCTTAGGCTTACTTCCTCAATCCGGATGCGGCCGTCACTGTAGGTACCGCTGACTTCCAGACCCGAAATGTCAAGCCCTTCCCCCCATTCATACCTGGTCTTTGAGGGAAGCCTGGTAATGCTGATCGACACCAGTTCCGGCCCTTCCGTTCCGCTGTCGCCGTCATCGCCGCCGCCTCCCCCCCTGGTATAGACCGGGTTACCACAGGAAAGGAAAAAACCGGCCAGAACAAGCAGAGGAAAAAACCTGTACAAAATCGATCTCTTCATAATTTTCCACTAAAACCGGCAGCCCATTCTCATGCCGAATCCCCAAATAAAGGGATACCCGGTTTTAAGATAGGGTTCTGCATAGTAGTCCCCGTCATGGAAGGGGAAACGGAAACCTCCGCTTACTCCCCCAAGAAAATGGGGAGAAAAATCACCGTCTTTTTCTATGGCAAAGCTCATCCCCAGGTCTCCCTGGACAAAGAAGCCTCCATCGGTGAAACCAAGATTATAGAAGTACCAGCGGGCCAAAATTTCAGGCTCAACCGCGGTAAAAACGGAAAAATCATCGCTGACGGTGAGCGCGGCTCCGGTGATTATGTACTTGAAATAATGAAAATCCACCATGAGGGAACGCCCCAGCGCAAGACCGTATTCGGTATTCATGTTCCCTTCCAGGCCGATACCAAGGCGGAACTTGTTTTCCTCAGCCTGTAAAGCCGAAAAACCCAAAAAAAGAAACAGGATAAGAAATACGAGCCCTTTATACGGCGCGGTATGTACCATTTTCTGCTCCGGTAAAAACAATCTATCCTTCGAGTCTGGTTTCAAACTGAAATTTTGAAAGAAACTCTTTATATAATATATACCATTATAAAAAATGCAATACTACAGAGACAGAATGAAGCTAAGAGGCCGTAATACCTGCCGCCTGTGCAGTGCGGATAGTGACTTCCATGACCCGGCGGCGGTACATTCTGGAAATGCGGATCTGCAGTGCCCCGTACACAAAACTGTCCCCCGTGCGGGGAAGGCGGCCCAATTCCTCCAGTACCCAACTGGCAACGGTAGTACTTCTGGGTGGCGCCTCAGTGTCCGCTTTTACGCCGAAAAAATCAAAGACATCTTCCAGGTTCGCCGTACCCAGCACCGACCAGCCGTCCGCTCCGATGTTTTTGATGGTCTTTACCACTTCGTCATGTTCGTCCCAGATCTCACCGACGAGTTCCTCCATGATATCTTCCATGGTAACAATGCCGACAGTACCGCCGTATTCGTCCACCAGCACCGCAAGATGGCTCTGCTTCTGCTGCAGAGTATGGAGCAGGCGGTGGATTTTGATCAGGGAAGAAACATACAGTACCGGCTTGATGAGCGTTTCCACCGGCGTACCGCGTCTCAAGGCTTCCCGGTAAAAATCCTTGAGCAGGAGCACTCCCGTGATATTATCGATACTGTCCCGGTATACGGGAAGCCGGGAAAAGCCGGATTCAGCAAAACGCTTTTCAATTTCCTCGGCCGTATCGTCAAGGGAAACCGCGGTAATATCAAGCCTGGGGGTACAGATCTCCCGCGCGGTGATGTCATCGAACTCGATCACCTGGCGGATCATTTCCTCCTCGCCCTCGTTGATGCCCCCGCCGTGGGCAACTTCTTCAACAAAGGTTAAAAGTTCGCCTTCGGTAAGGGAACGATCCTGCTTCACCCTGAAAACGGAAACCAGAAAACGCCTCCAGTGGCTTATCAGGCGGTTTACCGGATTAAGCAGAATTATGAAGAAGCGCAAAACCGGCGCAAAGGTCATGGCGATCCGTTCCGGCGATTCCTTTGCAAGGGTCTTGGGAGAAATCTCCCCGAAAATCAGCACCAATACCGTCATCACCAGGGTGGCAATGCTTACCCCGGCGTTTCCGAAGAACCCGACAAAGAGGACTGTCGCCAGGGCGGAAGAGCTAATATTGACAATGTTATTACCGATCAGCACCGTGGAGAGAAGACGGTCGTACTTTTCAATTAAATGAAGAACCAGTTTGGCGCGTTTGTCTCCGTTTTCCGCCAAATTCTTGAGTTTGATCCTGCTGGCTGAAGAAAAAGCAGTCTCACTTGCGGAAAAAAAACCGGAAAAGAGAAGCAATACTAAGAGGGCAACGATGAGCGCTACCACGTGATCCATCCTGAGGGCAAGGCTGTACCTCAGGGAGCGCCGGAGTTCAGGGCCTTTACCAGATCCTCTACCCCCGCGCCGCTGATCTTTCCTCCGCCAAACATGACAAGACTCCTCAGCGGCATATCGTCCAGCATGCTCTGGAACATGAGAAAGAGGCCGGGACTGCCGCCGAACATCTGCTTGAGCCCCGCGGCTATTTCGTCATAGATAGGTTTGCCCGGTTCCTTGTCCTTGATTGTGGAGAGGGGGCTGTTAATGCTGTAGGGCTCTCCGGGGACGCGGTTCCTGGGGGGTATAGGCCTTCCCAGAAGGGCCTCAAAATCGGCATCGGGGATGTCGAGGGGAGAAGCGGAGAGAGCAAAGTAGGCGGGAGCCTTCTCTTTAAGGAAGGCGAGGAGACTTTCCCTGCCGTCTCCTGTTACCGTAACAGTGGATTCACACCTGATATCCCGGCTTGAAGCGCCGATGAGGATCCGGTAAGGGCCGCCTTCCACCGACCAGCCCGCGGGTTTCCCGTTTACCGGGACGGGATTGTAGTAGGCAAAGCTCCGCCTGTCGAGGGTGAAAGAAACCTGTTTTGACTCCCCCGCTTCAAGATACACCTTTTGGAAGCCTTTCAGTTCCTTTTCCGGCCGGATAATGGAGCTGTCTCCTTTTGCGATATAGAGTTGGACGATCTCCGCGCCTTCCCGATCCCCGGCATTGCGCAGCGTAAGAGAAATTTCCAGATTCCCCTTTTCAGGGTCGAAGGAGGCCGGGACCGCATTGGCCTTGTATTCAAACTTCGTGTAGGAGAGGCCGAAACCAAAGGGCCAGCGCACGGGGATTTTTGCCGTATCGTACCAGCGGTAACCGGCAAAGAGCCCTTCCCGGTACTCCACCGTCTTTTCCCCGCCGGGAAAATTTTTATAGCTGGGGTTGTCTTCCAGTTTGAGAGGCCAGGTTTCAGGCAGCTTGCCCGAAGGGTTAATCTTGCCCACAAGAATATCCGCGGCCGCGGCGCCTCCCCCCTGACCACCCAGATAGAGGAGGACGATGGCCTTTACCCTGGCGGCCCAGGAAACATCCACCGGCGCGCCGCACTGGAGAAGAACCACCGTATTGGGATTGGCTGCGGCAACAGCCTCGATAAGCCTTACATGGCTTTCCGGCATTTCAAGATTCGCGCGGTCAAAGCCTTCACTCTCGTATTCATCGGGAAGACCCACAAAAAGAAGGGCCGCATCCTTTGACTTTGCCAGGACCGCCGCCTGTTCAATAAGTTCCGCATCGGGGCCTGAACCGGGCTTAAGCGAGTAGCCTTCGGCATAATCGGCCTTGAGCCCCGATTCACCGAGGGCATCCCAGGGACTTTCGATCCGGGTAGGATTGATCCGGCTGCTCCCGGCCCCCTGGTAACGGGGATTCTTTGCCAGCGCTCCTATCACCGCAACGGAAGCGCCGGGCTTGAGGGGGAGTATGCCCCCTTTATTCTCAAGGAGAACCGCGGAAGAAGCCGCTATCTTTGCGGCGAGCCTGTGATGGGCGTTTTTATCGAAACTGAAACTATGGGAAGCTTCAAGCTTGTCCCGGAATTTGAGGATCAGATCCGTTACCCTTTCGGCCGCCAGATCGAGCAGCCTTTCATCGAGTGAGCCGTTTTTTACCGCAGCAACGATCTTTGCGTCATTTTCGCCCCCGGAACCGGGCATCTCAAGATCCAGCCCCGCACGGATACCTTCCACCCGGTCGGAAGCCGCTCCCCAGTCGGTCATCACAAGACCTTCAAAACCCCATTCATCCCGCAGAATATCGCTGAGCAGCTTCCTGTTTTCAGAGAGATATGTACCGTTGAGACGGTTGTAGGAACACATCACCGTCCAGGGCTGGGCCTGCCTTACCGCCTTCTCAAAAGCGGTAAGGTATATTTCCCGGAGACTCCGCTCGTCCACCACCGAATCGATGGTGAGCCGGGACTTCTCCTGATTGTTGGCCGCATAGTGCTTGAGACTGGTTCCCACACCCTTGCTCTGAATGCCCGAAATAAGCGCGGCAGCCAGCTCCCCGCTGAGATAGGGGTCTTCGCTGAAGTATTCAAAGTTGCGGCCGCAGAGAGGACTCCTCTTGATATTGACCCCCGGCCCCAAAATTACCGCAACCTTTTCGGCCAGACACTCCTCCCCCATGGCCTTGCCCATCTCAACAAGGAGGGCGGGATCAAAACTTGAAGCGGTAGCCGCGGCCGTGGGGAAACAGGTGGCAGGCACACTATCGTTGATGCCAAGGTGGTCGCTGCTGCCCTGCTGCTTGCGCAGCCCGTGAGGCCCGTCGGTAACCATGATCGAAGGGAGAGAAAGCCGCTCAATACCTTTTAGAAACCACATATTAAGGCCGGAGCAGAGGGAAGCCTTCTCCTCCAGCGTCATTTTGGAAACAAGATCTTTGCTATTCATGTATCCCACCTCCGGGCCGTGAGTATAATGATTGTACCGTGCCGCCATGCGGCGTGTATGTGACAAAATTATGAACCATGTTGGTGATATAAGCAACCAACCCCGCCGCAAAGCGGACGGGGTATGGTTGTTCTCTAAAGGTATTGGACTCGGGTTTCATACCTTTATAACCGCCCCTGAAGGCCGCTTTGCGGCGGGGTATGAACCCAGGCCTGCGAATCAAAAAAACCTTCAATCGGGCAACCCGGATTCGGCTTCCGGGGGTTCACGTCCTGTTCACCCCCCTCCAGCCCGCCTCCGTACCTTTCGGCGCATCCATGCGCCTCAGCCCCTTCAAGGCTTACGCCTTTCCGGGGCACGGTACTGCGGTTCGAATCCGCCTATACTCGCTTATCAATCCTTTAATCGGGCAACCCGGATTCGAACCGGGGACCCCAAGTCCCCCAGACTTGTACGCTAACCAACTGCGCTATTGCCCGTCAAAATGACTCAAACCAGATTTAATTTACCATGAAACGGGAATTTATGTCAATGAGGATACTCAGACTATCCTAAACCTTGATTATGGGGTATACTTTTTTATAATAAAGAGTTGTTCGGAAAAATGAAGTCTCCGGACAGCCCTAATTTTTCGAGGAGGATTTTTATGAAAAAAATCACTGTCATGCTCCTGGTACTGGCTGTCCTGGCCCAGGGGGCCCTCTTTGCAGGGGGCAAAAAGGATTCGGACGCTTCCAAAGCCGCTTACCACATAGGCGTGGTGACCGGTACGGTTTCCCAGTCTGAAGACGATCTGCGGGGCGCCGAAGAACTGATCCGCCGCTACGGGAAGGCTACCGAAGGGGGCATTATTCAGCATGTTACCTATCCGGACAACTTCATGGATCAGCAGGAAGTGACGATCAGCCAGATCACCACCCTGGCGGACGATCCTCTGATGAAGGCGATCGTCATGAACCAGGCGGTTCCCGGCTGTGCGGAAGCCTTCAAGCGGGTACGGGAGAAGAGGCCGGACATCCTGCTCTTTGCCGGTGAACCCCACGAAGATCCCCTGGTAATCCAGGCGGCGGCAGATCTGGCGGTCAGCGCGGACTTTATTTCCCGCGGCTATACCATCATCTGGGCAGCCAAACAGCTCGGCGCGGATGCCTTCATCCATATCAGCTTCCCCAGGCACATGAGTTACGAATCCCTCGGCCTGCGCCGGCAGATCTTTGAAGCCGCCTGTAATGATCTGGGACTCAAATTCGTATTTGTTACCGCCCCCGATCCGACAAGCGATGTGGGTGTAGCCGGGGCGCAGCAGTATATTCTTGAACAGACTCCCCAGTGGATTCAGCAGTACGGGAATAATGCTGTTTTCTTCTGTACAAATGACGCGCACACAGAACCGCTGCTCAAACAGCTCTTTGCATACGGCGGCATGTTTGTAGAAGCAGACCTCCCCTCCCCCCTCATGGGTTACCCGGGAGCGCTCGGCATTGACCTTTCGGGCGAAACCGGTAACTTCCCCGCAATTCTCAAGAAAGTTGAAGATGCGGTAATAGCGAAGGGCGGCGCCGGCAAGTTCGGCACATGGGCCTTCTCCTACGGCTTTTCATTGAGCGCGGGGCTTGGCGAATTTGCGAAACAGATCATTGACGGGAAGGCCAAAAAGGACAATCTCAACGATCTCTATGCCGCTCTGGGACAATTCACTCAGGGTGCAAAATGGAACGGCGGCTACTACATCGACGCCAATACCGGAGTGCGGGCCCGCAACCAGATTCTTATCTATATGGATACCTATATCTTCGGCAAGGGTTACCTCCCCACTACCGGACAGAAGGTGCCCGAAAAGTATTACGCCATCAAGTTTCAGCAGCAGTAATTATGTCTGATTCGGCGCCGCTTCTCCGTTTGCACAGCATCAGCAAGGACTTCTACGGAACCCGGGTTCTAAAAGATGTCAGTTTTTCACTGTACCCCGGCGAAATCCTGGGACTCGTAGGAGAAAACGGCGCCGGAAAGACAACGTTAATGCACATTCTTTTTGGTATGTCCGTCATCGCCGATACAGGCGGTTTCGGCGGACATATCCATCTTGAAGGCAGAGAAATTAATTTCAAAAGCCCCTTTGACGCGCTGGACGCCGGTATCGGCATGGTTCACCAGGAATTTTCGCTTATCCCCGGTTTCAGCGCAGCGGAAAACATCGCTCTTAACAGGGAACCTCTGCGGAATAATATTGCCGCCGAAATTTTTGGGGAACGGCTCTGTACCCTGAAGCGGGATATTATGACAAGCCGTTCGGAAGAAGCCATCAGGAAACTGGGAGTAAAGATAGATTCCTCTACGCTTGTAGCGGAAATGCCTGTGGGGCATAAACAGTTTACCGAGATTGCCCGCGAGATAAACCGGGACAGGGTAAAGCTCCTCGTGCTGGATGAACCTACCGCGGTGCTTACCGAAAGTGAAGCGGAGATTCTGCTTTCCGCACTCAAGGTTCTTGCCGCCGAAGGAATCGCCGTCATCTTTATTTCCCACAGGCTTCACGAGATTAAATCCATTTCCAACAGGATAATTGTACTGCGTGACGGCGCCATTATCAAAGATACGCCCAACAACAATGTTTCTGTTGTCGATATTGCCTCCTGGATGGTAGGCCGGGATATGACCGAAACTCCCGCCGGGGAAAAGACTGTTTCCGTTCCGGCCGGGGACGATATTCTAAAAGTGAAAAATCTCTGGGTGGATATGCCCGGAGAAACGGTACGGGATGTGTCCTTTACGGTTAAACGGGGAGAGATATTCGGCATCGGAGGCCTGGCAGGTCAGGGAAAGCTGGGGATTCCAAACGGAATCATGGGGCTCTTTGCGGCCGGGGGCGCAGTAAGCCTTGAAGGGGAAAAAGTGGTTCTGCGGAATCCCAGGGCGGCCCTTGAAGCGGGCATGGCATTTGTTTCAGAAGACCGCCGCGGAGTAGGACTCCTGCTGGACGAAAGCATAGACTGGAACATTGCCTTTACCGCCATGCAGAGCAAAGGGATTTACCTTAAATCCTGGTTCGGGGGACTTTTCAGACTGCGGGACGAAAAGGCCATGAGGGAAGCGGCGGAGAAGTACATCAAAAAACTTGAGATCCGCTGTACCGGGCCCAAACAGCCGGCAAAGGAACTTTCCGGAGGGAATCAGCAGAAAGTGTGTCTTTCCAGGGCTTTCGATCTCTCTCCGCGGCTGCTCTTTGTTTCGGAACCCACCCGCGGCATCGATGTCGGCGCCAAAAAAATCGTCCTTGACACCCTGCGGCAGTATAACCGGGAACAGGGAACCACTATCGTTATGGTTTCAAGTGAACTTGAGGAACTCCGTTCTATCTGTTCAAGGATTGCCATTGTTGCGGAAGGCCGGATAGCGGGAATACTGAGTCCGAGGGCTTCCGCGGCCGAATTCGGACTGCTCATGTCGGGAGAAAAAATATGATCAACAGTAATTCTGCCGGAAAGAGAATAAGGGAATTCATAAACGATTTCGGCTGGCCGAGATTCATCATCTTCTTCTTTGTAGTGATCCTCTTCATTGCCGCTCCCTTTGTGGGGGTGAGGGTTGACAATTCCCTGATGAACGTCTGTGTCCGCTTCGGGCAGAACGCAGTGATGGTGCTGGCTCTTGTTCCCATGATGCAGGCCGGGGCGGGGCTTAACTTCGGCCTTCCTGTGGGAATAGTAGCAGGGCTGCTTGGTTCCACGCTTGCCATGCAGACGGAACTCTCAGGCGCGGCCGGTTTTTTCGGTGCAATACTCTTTTCCCTCCCCTTTGCCCTTGTTTTCGGCTGGCTCTACGGGCTCCTGTTAAACAAGGTTAAGGGAGAAGAGATGACCATCGCCATGTATGTAGGTTTTTCAATCGTTACCTTCATGGCCATCATGTGGCTCATTCTCCCCTACTCCAATCCTACCATGGTCTGGGGTTACACCGGTCAGGGGCTGCGAACCACCATCAGCCTGGAAAGATACTGGGGCCATTATCTTAACAATTTTCTTGCGATAAAAATCGGCGATAATTTTGAATTCCCGACAGGAGCAATACTCTTTTTTGCCTTCCTGGCATGGATCATGTGGCTTTTCATGCGGAGCCGGACGGGCACCTCCCTTACCGCCGTGGGTTCCAACCCGGATTTTGCCCGCTCAGGCGGTGTCTCCGCGGACAGGATGAGGCTCATCAGCGTTATTGTTTCTTCTGTGTACGGGGCCATAGGGATTCTCATGTACCAGCAGAGTTTCGGCTTTATACAGGTATATCAGGCGCCCCTCTTTATGGCCTTTCCCGCGGTAGCAGCGATACTGCTGGGCGGCGCTTCCGTAAACAAGGCGTCGATACTCAACGTGATAGTGGGCACCTTTCTCTTCCAGAGCATCCTTACCATGACTCCCAGCGTGATAAACAGCATCCTTAAAACCGACATGTCCGAAGTGATACGAATCCTGGTGAGTAACGGCATGATCATCTATGCCCTTACCCGGCGGACGAAGGCGGCCAAATGAAAAAAGGCTTCAAAATACAAAACCTGGCCGCGGATAACCTCGTTGTTATTATCTTTGTCGTGGTCACCGCGGCGGCAGCTCCGGTGTCGGGTCTCTCGGTTATTTCCATTGTTCAGGAAATTCTTACAAGGATCGGCAGAAACTGTTTCCTTGTCTTCAGCCTGATACTTCCCATCATGGCGGGCATGGGGATAAATTTCGGCATGGTGCTGGGAGCCATGGCGGGGCAGATAGGACTAATCTTTGCCGTTGACTGGAACATCATGGGCGCGCCGGGTCTGATATTTGCAAGCCTCATCGCCGTCCCCATAGCGTCAATTCTGGGCTGGCTTGCCGGGGAGATTCTGAACCGGGCCAGGGGCCGGGAGATGGTTACAGGCTATATTCTCGGTTTCTTTATGGACGGCTTTTATCAGTTCATCGTTCTCTATCTTATGGGCTTTATTATTCCTGTCCATTCACTGAACATAACACTGAGCCGCGGCTACGGAATCCGCAATACGCTTACCCTTGATTCGGTACGCCAGTCCCTGGACAGGCTCATCCCCCTGCGTATCAGCTTTCCCTTCGGCGTCATAAATCTTCCCCTTGCCAATTATCTGGTGATAGGGATTCTGTGTCTGTTCATCATCTGGTTCAGAAAAACCAAGCTGGGGCAGGACATGCGCGCCGTGGGGCAGAATCAGGCGGTTGCCCATGCTGCGGGAATCCCCGTTGACAGAACCCGTATCATTGCGATTATCATCTCTACAATTCTGGCAAGCCTGGGGCAGATAATCTTCCTGCAGAACATGGGAAACATTGCCACCTACAATGCCCACAAACAGACAGGTTTCTTTGCCGCCGCGGCAATTCTTGTGGGCGGAGCCTCGGTAAGCAAGGCGACTATTACCAATGTGTTTATCGGAACAGTATTGCTGCACCTCATGTATATTGTAGTTCCCAGGGCGGGAACAAACCTTTTCGGGAATGCCATGATCGGAGAATATTTCCGTGACGCCTTCAGCTATGCGGTTATCGCGCTGGCTCTGGTGCTCCATGCCTGGCGCAAACGCAGCAATGCCGAAGCCGCCCGTTCAAGTCTCCGGGGAGGCGTCAATGAATAGAAAACGTGTATTGATCCGTTCATGCCTCTCCCTCCTCTGGATTCTCCTGGGAATTGTTATATTTGTTACATTCCGGGGACATACCCTGCTGATTGATAACCACGACCTGGAAGCGGAAGGACTCACGGCTCCCGATCCCGTTACCGTTACTGTGGACTCCGGTGAAAACTTGAGCTTTTTCAGGGGCGACCGTGACAGGTTCAGTGTGAGGGGGAGCAGTCACCGTATTAAAATTGAATTCAGCGACGGGAGGCCTGTTTTTGAAAGACGTTTTACGCTGCCCCTGAAGGATGACATGTACATTCTTTCAGTCCCGAAGATGATAAACGGAATTGAGCCCTCTATCGAGGTATTCCACACCGCGCCGGAACCAAGGCGGCCTGAGGAAGAAGAATTGCCTCTGGAAGAACCGGGCGGCCCGGGAGAAATATAAGAGGTATCCATGCAGCTTTTAAAAGATCGTATCCTTGAGGAAGGCAGGGTAATGCCGGGAAACATCCTCAATGTCGGGAGTTTTCTTAACCAGCAGGTTGACATCGGCCTTTACAACGAAATAGGCAGGGAATTTTACCGCCGTTTTTCCGGTACTCCGGTTGACAGAATCCTTACCATTGAAGCTTCCGGAATCGGGATTGCCTGTATCACCGCACAGTATTTCAACGTGCCTGCCGTTTTTGCCCGGAAATTCAGGGCAAAGAATATCGGCGGCAACCTCTACAGCGCCGAAGTTACTTCCTACACCCACGGTATTGATTATACGATTACAGTTCCCAGGGACTACCTCCCCGGAGGAAAATCCATTCTGCTGATTGACGACTTTCTTGCCAACGGCTGCGCCCTTGAGGGCCTCGTGATGCTCTGCGAAAGTGCAGGCGCTTCCGTTGCGGGGGCCGGGGTTGTGATCGAGAAAGGCTTCCAGTTGGGCGGCAGGCACCTGAGGGAAAAGGGCATACGGCTTGAATCACTGGCAATCATAGAAGAGATGGGGGCCGAGACCGGAATAGTTTTCAGGGACTAAACTGAATTCCTGAACAACTTTTATTTAGTGTCTGTCCACAAAGTCGGTTACTTTGTGGA
>JAIRNJ010000161.1 GCA_031258115.1 Treponema sp.
TGGGTATCTTCGTTCTATAAGGTATGGATTGTATGCCTGGGTTCATACCCGCAAACGAAACCTGTTATGAAATTGAAACCGGAGCAAGCTCCGGGGTATGAACCCAGGCCTGCGAATCAGGGGGTGTTTCCGGCTTGTCCGGGATAGCCGTGCGAAATGGCATGTTTCCCCGCGTTTGCGGGGGTGTATTTCTAATAGTTTGTTTGCAATGATCCTGGGCCGAATCGGACGGCCGACCTGCCGCTTAGGAGGCGGCCGCTCTATCCACTGAGCTACAGGACCGTACAAAAATCCGGGAATGCACCCGGATATCTGCAGATTACCTTTTAACAGCCCCCTTTGTCAACGAAAGAGGTTGAGTTTCCCGTATTTGTGCAGCTTGCCGCTGACCCGCTTGCTGCCTTCGTCAAGGCGCTTCCAGATAAAGGAAGCAAAGGCTTCTTCATCACCTGTTTCGGAACTGGAAAAACCCATGGTAAGCCAGGGTTCGGCGGACGCGGAGGCAAGAATGCTCCGGGTAAGGGCGCTAAAGGATGCCGCCGCCGCGGGGCCCAGAAGATCCGCCGCATCGTCCCTGCTTCCCCCGGAAGCAATTTCGTTCAATGCCAGGGCAAGGGTTCCGCTTTTTTTGACTGTAAAGAACAGGGCCAGTTCTCTGACCAGAAAAAACCATCCTTTGATGTTTTCTTCCACCATGGTTTCCGCTTCCGCCGGAGGCAATTCCGCAGGTCTGCAACGGAGGGCAGGGGGAACGCAGACCAGGACGGCTTCATCTATCCGGGAAAGGCGGTTTTCCGCGCCCAGAAGCAGAGTCCGGGCCGAAATGGGGCTGCCGGGGTTCCATGTAAGGGGAATGGCCGCAGGAGACAAAGTTTCCTGTTCAATCGAATTTTTATGGTCAGTTTCCCCGAGGAAGGAAGACGGGGAAACGGGAACTTCGGGGCCGGGGCGGTTGGGTATCAGGGTATAAACAAAGTGTTCAACCCGCCGGGCTGCCTCGGCGGCTATAGCCTGGGTTAGGGAAGATTCATTTCCCGCAATCAAGATTCCCCGTATCATGACTTAAAGATACAGAAGGATAGAAGCTTTAACAAGACGGCTGTCCGCAAACGCTCTCTGAAAAATTTGTGGAAAAAGCTCGCCTTCACTACATCAGAGGCGCGAAAAGCCTGAGCACATCCTGAATCATCCGCTGAAAGGCATTGCGGGCACAGTCGGAAATGGTAATCCGGTGGCAGCCGGGGAGGGTGTCCAGAAAGTCTTCCTTTACGGACCGGATAGACTTACTGCGGTATACTACCACGCCGCATTCAAAGTGGAGATAGAGGCTCCGGAAATCAAGGTTTGTGGTTCCTACGGTAGCAATCTTGTCATCGCAGACAAAGGTTTTTGAGTGGTTAAAGCCGGAAGTGTATTCGTACACCTTTACCCCCGCCGTGACCAGTTGCCGGTAGTAGGAACGGGAGGTAATGGCTACCATCCATTTGTCCCAGCGATGGGGGGTGATAATTCGTACATCCACTCCGCTCTTGGCCGCCAGCGTTAATGCGGAAAGCAGATTGTCGTCTACCACAAGGTAGGGAGTGTTTATGTATACATATTCCCTGGCATTGTTGATAATCTGTATGTAGACATGTTCGCCTACATTTTCATCGTCAATGGGGCTGTCGGCATAGGGCTGTACAAAACCGTCGCTTTCGATGCTGCACTCTCCGTCAGGCGGGGAACCGCGAACCGGAGCTTCGGCGCCTGCATTCTCAGGCCCGGTTGGCCTTCCGGACCAGGGATAGAACGAATCAAATTTCTCCTTTTCCTTAAAACCCACATTCCACATACGCAGGAATATCATTGTCAGAGACCAGGCTCCCTCGCCCTGCAGCATTATTGCCGCATCCTTCCAGTGGCCGAAGCGCTCGATGGCATTGATGTACTCGTCCGCCAGATTGATGCCCCCGGTAAAGGCCGTCTTCCCGTCTATGATGATCAGCTTCCGGTGGTCACGGTTGTTCTGCAGGGAAGAGAAAATCGGCTTGAAAGGATTGAATATCTGGCATTTTATCCCCCGCTGCCAAAGGTAGTTTTTGAAGTCCGGAGGAAGGGACATGAAGCAGCCGAGGTCATCGTAGATAACCCGGACATCAAGGCCTTTGCGGGCCTTTTCTTCAAGGATACTCAGGATGGGATCGAGCATCTGTCCCTGACGGAGTATAAAAAATTCCAGAAAGATATAGTGTTCGGCCTTTACAATTTCTTCCATGACCCGCTTGTAGAAACTCTCTCCGGAGGGGAAGTATTCTGTCCGGGTTTTTGAGTATACGGGGAAGCCTGCATATTCCTGAAGGTAGTGGGCCAGGGTATAGAATTCCCTGCTGTTTGAAAGAAGCGCAGGAAGTCTGTCGCCGGGAAGGAAAAATGAAGAGGCGGCAAGTCTATCAACTGCCGCAATTTGCTTTTTCAGTTTACGCGGATTTGACTGGGTATAGAAGAGCACATAGAGAATACCGCCAAAGATGGGGAAAAGCAGGATGATAAAAATCCAGGTTAACTTATAGGCCGGCTTTTCCTTCCTGTTGATGATTCTGATGCAAACAATGATACTCAGGAAACTAAGGAATATCGACAGGTAGCGAAAGTAAAGACTTCCCCCGGCAATGAGAAAGGTAATAAAGAGTATCTGTACCAAAAGGATGGAGATGACAAAGACTCTCCGCCGGAAGACCACCCTTACCCAGGGTTTGTTTATGCCGGCCATGAGCCTGTTCCTGCCCGGATGAGTGTCACTTCATCTCCGGAAAGATCGAGGATGGTGGAAAAGATCCTCTCCTGTTCTTCTCCGCCGTCTATGATCAGATCTATACCGTTTATGTCTTCCAGTTCCCAGCCTCCTTCAAAAAGTTCTTCCCGGGGGAGGGGAGGCATTCGGGATTCCGTACCCTCTTCTTCATCCTGAAAACCATCCTCCGCTGCGGTCCGTTTGGCGGTGATGGAGTAGAGCGGCCCGCCCAGGGTTTTGATAAGGGCCAGGGGAATGGGGTGATCGGGGATGCGGACACCTGCTTCCCGGCGGCGGAGATTGAGGGCCTTTTCGGTACCCGGCAGAGTCTTGAGGATGAACACATAGGGCCCCGGAGAAAGGCGCCGGATAAGGCGGAAACGGGTGTTGTCCATGGAGCAAAGTTCCCCGAACTGGGAAATATCGGAACAGAGAAGGGTGAAATGCCTCTCGTCCCTCCCCCCCGAAAGGGATTTGAGTTTTTTTATTCCGTCTTTGGAGGCGCTAGAACAGGTCAGGCTCCAGCTTGTATCCGTGGGGAGGGCCACGATACCGCCCCCGGAGAGAAGCCGTGCCGCCCTGGAAAGGACTCTGTCGTCAATATTGCCGGGTACTACGTACTCAATCACAGTCTTTTCCTGAGCTCCAAACTCCGTTTTTAGGGTACCCAGATAAGCTTGTCGGTGGAGGATTCCTTGACAAAGATCTTCTCATAGCGGCCGGAATGGGAAACTCCGGGATTTTCCGGAAAATAAGTCCGCCGGAAGAACCACACTACATCGCTCATCACCGCGGCGGAATTGACCGGGGCATACCGGTACCATATCTGTTTGTCTTCAAGAATCTTTCTGCAGCGGCTGTCGATGGTCAACTCCGGATCGGTAAGGCGGCGGATCTCGGAACGCAGGCCGCCGTAATGGGTGTCTCCTATGTAGAGCATTCTCAGATGATTCTGCTCATCCATCCAGTAGATCTCGTAGACCCCGGCGACGGCAGGCACCTTGGCGTTGATTTCCCAGCGATCCGCCACAGCCAGCGGAGACCATTGGATGAAGAAATATCCGTTACCACCCTTTTCCCGGGCCTTGATCCCGTATTCCATAGGGTTAATATAACGTATCTGTATAACTTTTTCCATATAAAAAAAGAGGCTCGTATGATTTTTTATACTTTTCCGGAATTGAGTGTGAAATCCCCAAATTCATTTTTACGTAATTCCTTATAATACAATGACTTAGGTACGATTTACCCATCTGAAACAAGATGGCACGGAATTTGCTTATTAATATCAGGATTACATGAATTCGGGAGGATCTTATGAGCAAAAAGAAGCTAAATGGTTCAGGCGACGATGTCCTGAAAACTTATATGCAGGAGGTAAAGCGTTTTTCTCTTCTCAGTTTTGCCGAAGAACTGGAACTTTCCCGGCAAATTCAGCAGGGAAGCGCAGGGGCCCGCCGGAAGCTTATTGAGGCGAATCTCAGACTGGTAGTAAAGATAGCCCGTTCCTATATAAGGGATGATGTTTCATTTCTGGATATTATTCAGGAGGGAAATATAGGCCTCATGCATGCGGCGGAAAAGTATGACTATGCAAAGAATGTCCGTTTTTCTACCTATGCGGCATGGTGGATCAGACAGTATATTGCCCGTTTTCTGGTCAATCGGCGCCGGGTTATCAGACTGCCCCACCGGAAAGAGGAAATTTACCGGAAGATTCAGCGCAGCTATCATACCTTGAGTCAGACTCTTATGCATCAGCCCCGGAGTGATGAAATTGCCGAAGCTATCGGCGTAACCGTTGAAGACGTGGAAAGCATCCTTGCCATAGCCAGCGTTCCCGTTTCCCTGGAGCCTGAGAATGAAGGGGATAAAAACCCTTCCTTCATGGAACTTCATGAAGACTATACCTACAACCCCGAACAGGCCATGCTCCGGGAAGACAGCCGGCAGGAAGCCCTTGATTGTCTTGCAAACCTTAAGGACAGGGAACGGCGGATACTGATGTACCGCTATGAACTTGACGGCTGCGAACATCATACCCTGAAAAAGATAGGCGACAAGATGGGCATTTCCCCGGAAACGGTACGGCAGATAGAGCTTAGGGCTCTGAAAAAGATCAAAACCCATGCCGAAGAGATCCGCAGTTACCTCAATGCGGGTTAGTGTCTGTCCATAAAGCCGGGTACTTTATGCGTCCTGGGGAAACGCCGATTAATTGACGCCAATCGCGTTTCCCTATGAATAGTACCGGTCTATAGTCTCCGTAACCGTCTTTGCCCAGTTAATAAGGTTTTGAGGCTTGCCCCCTACGGTACTGATATCCTTGAGCACGAACTCATAGGGGCACTTGTTCTCCATACAGGCTTCGATGGTTTCGGTAATTTCCTGCTCCACCACTTCCCTGTTGAAGTCCCTGGCCACGTTGGCGGGGTTGGGCTTCCGGGCAAACACATACTCTCCCCCCATCTGTTCCGCCGAAGAACGCACATTCGCCCAGGGGCTTACCCCTATCTTCCGCATATTGGGCACTTTTTT
>JAIRNJ010000301.1 GCA_031258115.1 Treponema sp.
GGGCTTGCCCGCCGAATGAGCCCCCGGGGAGCAGATCTCCGGGGTATTAAACCCTTCGCCTTGAGAAGAATAAGGAGAGTAATATGAAAGTTATTGCGTTTAACGGAAGTCCCCACGGAGACGGTGTTGTTCACAAGGGCATCAGCCTCATGGCGGAAGAATTGGCCGCAGAAGGCATTGAAACAGAACTTATCAATGTAGGCCATCTGAATATTCAGGGCTGCATCGATTGCGGAAAGTGTCGTCAGATTGGCAGATGCGCTATCGACAGGGATCTTGTCAACGAAAGCCGGGACAAAGTAAACGCTGCCGCCGGGCTAATCATCGGCTCTCCCGTGTATTACGGCAGCATAGCCGGCAGTTTCAAGTCCTTTTTGGACAGGCTTTTCTTCCCCGGCATCAATCTCAAGTATAAAGCCGCCGCCACCGTAACATCCCTGCGCCGTTCCGGGGGTATAGATACCTTCCATCAGCTTAACAATTATCTCAATCTCACCCAGGCAATAATCGTTCCTTCGGTGTACTGGGCCGTGATTCACGGAAACAATACCGGTGAATTTGCCGAGGATCTGGAGGGGCAGTGTATCATGAAAACCATGGGGCGTAACATGGCATGGCTCATGAAAGCCCTTGAAAAGGCCAGGGCCGAAATCCCTCTGCCTCGGGATGTAAAACGGGAGTGGACCAACTTCATCAGGCAGAAAGAATCAACAACCTCGCCCTGAAGGGCGAGGTATGTTGTTCTCCAGTGGTGGTTGCACTCAGGGGTTTAATACCTTTTTAACCGCCCTGAAGCTCCCCCGCGAACCGGTGGAGCGGGCTCTTGGGTATTAAACCCCTTCGGCACGAATAAAATTTGTTTTTATTTATGGATTATAGTATTATATTCATGTAGAGGAAGGAAAAATGGCAATCAAGGCGGAAATCAGGACAATTGCGGAAAAAAACCGGATTACCGCTAATATTATCAACGAGATCAAGAGGGGTACTTCCTTTCTCCTTCTCGGTCACAAGGATCCTGATGCGGACTGCCTGGCTTCTCTGGTGGCCGCCGCTCTTCTGCTCAGTAAATTCCAGAAGTATGTAACGATTTATCTGCCCTGCCCGGTGATTGAACAGCTTGATTACCTTCTGGCAATTTGCCGCTACAACGATATCAATCTTGTGCAGGACAGAAGTACTCCTCCCGGAACGGATTTTTCTGCGGTGATAATTCTTGATACCCCCAAGCCCGACATGATCCTGAAGAATAAGCAGATCGACGAACTTCTTCAGGATCCCGGAATACGGAAGATAGAACTGGATCACCACCTGGAAGCAGATTCCTGGTATTCAGGAGATCCCGGTTACTGTCTCGTATCCCAGGCTTCCAGTACCTGCGAACTCATAGGCTACCTGAGCCTCAAGGTAGCCATCCGGCTTAAGCGCTCAGGCAGAATCGGGGAAAGCGATTTTTTTTCCCGGAACATAGCCCTGGCAATCCTTACCGGTATCGTGGGGGATTCCCAGATGGGCCGCTACCTCAAAACCAACAGGGAACGCTGGTATTACAGCATTTTCAGCGATATATTCCACCACCTTCTTGCCCAAAAAACCATCAAGGGCAGCCGGAACATGAGCTCTATGGAGGATATTTTCAAGGTCATCCAGAGTCTTTCCGCGCAGGAAACCCACTGTTTCAACGATATGAAGAAACATCTAAAGACCTTTCCTTCAATTGAGAGTATCAGCATCGGGAAGGATGAATCGGAAAAGCTCTTTAAGCATTACGGCAACGAGGTGCTTGTCAATGTGGCAAAGTCCGCGGCGGATAAACTGGCTGAGAATTGCGGAAAACTCGGCCTTGTGGGTTACTATGACGATCCGGGCCTCTCGGATCTTGTTCAGTTCCGCCTGCGGAGAAGCTGCCGTTTCACATCTCTGGATCTCCGGGAGGTGCTTCGGGAATTCGGTATACACAACGGGGGAGGGCATCCGGGGGCAATAGGTTTCAGGATCAACAAGGGAGAGATACGGAACATCGAGGACTTTACCAGCGATTTTTGCTCCAGAATCGAAAAACTTACCGCAAATTTATAAAATTTTTCATATAAAAAGCCCAAATACTCCACATCCGTATACTATCTTTTCTTGAACAAAATGAAGATTTAAGGTAAGATTGGCGTATCATTCATAGATTAAGAGAGGTTGCCAGATGCTGGATATCGGTCCCATCCATCGTAAGGAATACGAATTAGACGAAGACCGATCCGAGCCCGTTTTTATTGCCGAAGCGCCCGGAAGGATTCATCTTCTGGGTGAGCATGGTGAGCCCGGGGCAGGTCTGTTTCTCTCGGCCGCCATTGACCGTCATGTCCGGGTAGCGGTGAGTCTGCGCAGGGATAATTCGATCCGTTTTTTTGCCGCAGATCTGGGGGAACGCAAGCGTACTACCCTGGTAAATCTTAAATACAAGCGGGAAGACCGCTGGGCCAATTATATCAAGGTTGCGATCCACCTCTTTGCGGAACTGGGTTATCCGGTAAAGGGGCTTAACTTTACCGTAGCGGGGGATATTCCCCAGCAGGTGGGGCTGGCTTCTTCCAGCGCCATCGAAGTAGCCGCCGCTATGGCCCTGAGGGGTTTTCTCAAGGCGGCCGTTCCGGAACGGGATCTCCTGACCCGGCTCATCGCTTCCAGGGAGGTTTTTTTCGGCAGGGAAGTGGGGCCTGTAGACTACATGGTGTCCTTTTCGGCAAGGAAGGATCAGTTTCTCATCGTAGATGAGGCAAGCCGGGAACTGCGGAAATTCAAATCTCCTTTTTCAAAATACAAAATCCTCGTCATGGATTCCCGTGTTCCCCGGATGGGTGTGGAGGAAGAACTGGCACAGCGGATAGAGGATATAAAAAAAGGGCTTGAGATCATCTCCAAAAAGAAGGAAGGGGCCAGTTTCCGTTCCTATGCCAGCGCCGATCTTGTGGAATCGATGGGTAACCTGCCCGAAGAGATACGCCGCAGGAGCATGCACATTGTTAAGGAGATACGCCGGGTTCTCGATGCCGAGGAAGCCCTGAAAAGCGCCGATCTTGCCGCTCTTTCACGGATTATTTTTCATTCCCACGAGAGTCTTCGGGATCTCTACGAGGTTTCCTGTCCCGAGATTGACTGGCTGGTCAAGAGGGCTCAGGAGATTGACGGGGTTCTCGGTTCACGGATGACGGGTCAGGGCTTTGGAGGTTGTACCTATACGATCATCAAAGAAAGCGCCGTGGCGGAATACAAGAAACGGCTTGAAGATTATGAGAGGATCTTCGGTTTCCATCCGGTGATCTACGAGGTTAAATTTTCTACCGGCTGCCGCCTGCTGCCCGCAGCATAAAGCTTATGTGTCCCTTCACATTGCCCGCCGGCAAAACGTAGCGGCCGGAAATTGCTTATATACGCCGCCAGGAGACGGTTTGCGCATGAATATCCTTTTGACCAACGATGATGGAATTGACAGTCCCGGACTCAGGCTGTTTGCCGGGGCCCTCAGAAAAAAGGGGAGAGACCGGATACTGATCCTCGCCCCCGATGGAGACCGTTCCGGGGTTTCCCATTCCATATCCTATATACACAAGCCCCTTCAGCTTAAAAGCCTGGGGGAGGATACCTGGTCGTGTTCGGGGAATCCGGCGGACTGTGCGATGCT
>JAIRNJ010000273.1 GCA_031258115.1 Treponema sp.
CCGGCAGAGTTAATATGTATTATTTTATCCTGATTTTCTTCTTTTTTTTCCTCTGGGTGGCCTGGAAAATCGCAAAATCCCCTATCGGAATGTCCCTTTTAAGCATAAAGGACAACGAACTGGCGGCAGGAACCCTGGGTATTGATATTTCAAAACAAAAATTACTAGCTTTTACTTTCTGCTGTGTTTTTACCTCGGTGGCAGGGGTTTTATACGCAGCCACATTAGGTTTTCTTATACCGTATGATTTTAACTATGATATGTCGGTACGATTTGTCATGATGTTGGTAATAGGAGGAATAACTACAGTGGGGGGATCTATTCTGGGAGCCATCATCATCACCGTACTTCCCGAAGCTCTAAGATTTTTACAGAATTTTTATTGGATCCTTTTTGGCATCGTAACGATCCTTATGGTAGTATTGCATCCTAAAGGTTTGGTGGCTATACCTTTTACCATTGGTAATATGATAAAGGAAAGACAGAACAGGAAGACAAAAGAAGGGAGTAAATAGGTGTTAGAATTAAGATCCATAAAGATCAACTATGGGGTAATTCAGGTCATTAAGGACATCAATATAACAATTAACAAAGGGCAGATTGTAACTATCATCGGTTCCAATGGCGCCGGGAAATCAACGCTCATCAAAGGAATTTCCGGTATGGTGCCGCTTGCGGGAGGGGAAATATATTTTCAGGATAAAAAGATTACCCATTTACATCCTCATGAAATTGTCAAAAACGGTATTATCTGTGCGCCGGAAGGCAGAAGAATATTTCCTGAAATGACTGTAGAAGAAAATCTTGATATAGGTGCTTATGCCCGGATAAAAGACAAAGGTACCGCAGAAAAAATCAAGAAACATGTTTTTGAACTTTTTCCTGTCTTAAAAAACCGGAGTAAACAATTGGGAGGAACTCTTTCAGGAGGTGAGCAACAGATGCTGTCCATAGGAAGAGCGGTAATGGCTGATCCGAAATTACTGCTCCTGGATGAACCCTCTCTGGGGCTTGCTCCCATAATCGTACAGGAAGTTTTTGATATTATTAAACAGCTTAACCGGGAAGGTGTAACAATTCTCTTGGTAGAGCAAAATGCTTTTCAATCGTTACAGATAGCATCAAGAGCGTATGTATTGGAAATTGGTAGAATTAAGCTGGAAGGGACAACTCAGGAGATGATGGAGAACGAGGATGTTAAGTCTTCTTATCTGGGAGTTAAAATAAACAAATAAAGGAGCTTTCCCAAAACTTCAGTTTTTGGGGAGACAAGCAAAGTTTGTCCGGCAATCTTATTTATATGGAAAAGTGGGCCGGACTTTAGTCCGGTTAGATCGATTTTCGAAACAACAAGGTGTTTTTCTATGGATGATTATCGTTATTTAGATTATTCGAAAACAGTGAGATTGTGTGAGGAAGTATTTCAGAAAAACGGATATTCGGCTGAAGATGCCGCAATTATTACTGATGTTTTACTGGAGAGCGATCTCATGGGTATAGAATCCCATGGGATTCAAAGGCTTGAACTTTATTGTTCCGGTATTGATATGGGCAGAATCTTCCCAGTAGCAAAACCTGAAGTCGTCCAGGAAACTCCGGTTTCGGCTGTCGTAGATGCCCATGAAAGCATCGGACACCTTGCTGGTGTCTTTTCTATGAACCTGGCCATTAAAAAAGCAAAAAGTACAGGAATAGCTGTGGTTACCGTCAGGAATTCCACTCATTACGGTATTGCGGGCTATTACGCCATGATGGCCGCAAAAGAGAACCTTCTGGGGTTATCCATGACCAATACCGAGGCTTTGGTTCTGCCAACCTTCGGGAAGAAGGCGATGATGGGGACCAATCCGATAGCCGTGGCTATGCCTGCCAAACCATATCCCTTTTATTTGGATATGGCAACAAGTGTTGTTCCCGCAGGGAAGCTGGAGATTTACTTTAAAGAAGGAAAACCTGTTCCTGAAGGGTATGTTCTTGATGCAGAAGGAAAAACCACAATTAATGCCGGGGATTTTATTAATATCCGAAAAAACAAAACAGACGGTGGCCTTTTACCCCTTGGTGGATCAGGAAAACTATTTGGTGGACATAAGGGATATGGCTTGTCCTTGTTGGTTGAACTTTTGACTGGTATTCTTTCCGGAGGTATAACAAGTAACCATGTCCGTATAAAATTTCCGGCAGAAAGATGCTGCCATTTTTTTATGGTAGTTGATTATGGCTTATTCGGTGATAAAGAAGCCATTGAATCCCACATGAGCGATTATATGGAGGAATTACGTAAATCAGCCAAGGCTTATGGACAGAAACGTATTTATACCCATGGTGAACCAGGACTGGAAAAACGACAGTCAATTATTGAACGAGGTATCGCGGTAAACAAAAAAACATACCAGGAACTCTGTGCTGTCTGTGATAAATTTGGTCTGGATCAGAAAGAATACATCAAAGAACGATCACAATGACTAAGGGATCGTTACATTGAGAGACAGGATATAAGAATTTTAAGGTGGATACCCATGGATACTTTTAGTACAATTAGGAAGTTTTTGGAGAATGTAACCATTCCTGAATTTTATCGGATTAAATATTCCCTAAAAAAGGGACCTGATAATTTTAATATTGTAAAAGAAGTTACCCAATCCATAATTAACTGCGGAGCACTGGATAAAATAAAACCAGGAGACTCTGTTGCCCTTTCCTGTAGCAGTCGTGATATCAAAGATCTTAACAAGATATTATTTGCAGTGGTAGCACTTCTCAAACAAAAAAAGGCAAACCCCTTCATTTTTCCGGCCATGGGCAGCCATGGAGGTGCTACGGCAGAAGGGCAGATGGAAGTTCTGAAGGGTTATGGCATTACAGAAGAAGCAATGGCCTGTCCTATTAAATCCAGTATGGAAACGGTCTATGTGGGAACCACGAATCAAGGAATACCTGTACACGTGGACAAATATGCCAGTGAAGCGGATCATATTATTCCTATTGGGAGGATAAAGCCTCATACTGATTTTCACGGCAAAGTAGAAAGCGGACTAATGAAAATGATGACTATCGGATTTGGGAAACAATTTGGTGCTTCCATGAGCCACCAGCGGGGATGGAACAAAATGTCCGAAACAGTTTTTGAAGTAGGTAGTTATATGATCACGCATTTCAGCATCCCTTTCGGTATTGGGATAATCGAAGACGCATTGCATAACATTGCCCTTGTGGAGGCCATCCCGGGGGAAAAAATTTTTTCCCGGGAACCCGAGTTATTACTTCTCGCAAAATCATTTATTCCGAAAATTCCGTTCCAAAAGGTTGATATTCTATTAGTAGATGAAATAGGAAAAGACATCAGTGGTGCGGGAATGGACCCTAATATTACCGGACGTTCTTCAATACTTGGTAAAAGTGAACCTTTTATCGATATCATTGCTGTCTTTGCCCTTTCCGCAAAAACAAAACATAATGCGATAGGTTTAAGTAATGTGGATATTATAACAAAAAAATTATTTGAAGATATTAATTTTCCTGATACCTTTATTAACGTATTAACCGCGCATGATCCGAGGGGAGGGATTATTCCCATGTTTATGCCTGATGACCAGAGTGTTATCCAATATACTATAGAATCTTTACAAGCCCAGGTCCATACAGAAGATCCCCGTATCATCTGGATAAAGAACACCGCCACCCTTGATTACTTTTATATTTCTCCAGCTCTATACCGGGAAGCTGTTAATAACCCAAATCTCCAAATATCAAAAGAAAGCAGATTCCCAGTCTTTGACACAAATAACAATTTTCTGAAGTGGTCCGGAGAATTTACATTCTAAAACCAGTAAAACGTAAACATTAGAGGTTCTTGCAAAACTCGGTTAGTGCGGACCTGCGGTCCGATGCCGAACCACGATAAATGGGCTGCTGCGAACCTTCGGTTCGAGCGCAGTTTGCAAGGTAAAAAATCGCCTTGCAGGCGATTTTTGGAGATTTTAAGCGCGACGCGCAACAAACTGCTAGATATTATCCCCGGCATGTGTTATTTTGCATAGAGAGGTATACCATGAAAAAGTTACAGACCCTGTGCGGAATTTCGGCCCTTCTCCTGGGCGCTGCATATCTTCTCTTGTCCTGCGCGGCAAAAGGTTCCGCAGCCCCGGCATCCGGCTCAAATGTAATGATGGAGAGAGCCCGTGCGGCGGATTACGATGAAATCATCGGTATGGATATCGAAGGTGAAGACTTCAATACCGATGAATTCGACCATATTGTAGACAACCCTTTCCTTCGGGCGAGGGACAACCCGCTTTCGACATTTTCTATTGATGTTGATACCGCGGGCTATTCGATAGTACGGTACTTTATCGAGAACGGCTCGCTTCCTCCCAAGTCTTCAGTACGGATAGAGGAGCTTGTCAACTATTTTGATTATAGCTATGCCCCGCCGGATGACGGGCGGCCCTTCGCCGTCCATGCCGAAACAGGGCAATGTCCCTGGAACGCCGGGCATCTGCTGGCGCGGATTGCGGTCAAGGGGAAGGAGTTCCCTATTACAGAGCGGCCCAAGGTGAACCTTGTCTTTCTGCTCGATGTTTCCGGCTCCATGAACGAGCCGAACAAACTGCCCCTGGTAAAATCGGCCATGAGTATGCTGGTAAATGAACTTAACGGCAGCGACAGGGTTGCCGTGTGCGTGTATGCAGGCGCAGCCGGGACCGTCCTTGAACCGACAAGCTGCGATGACAGGGATCGTATTTTGGATGCGCTGGACAGACTTTCCGCCGGGGGCTCGACTGCCGGAGGGGCGGGTATCCAGCTTGCCTACGGGCTTGCAGAAAAAAACTTCGATCCTGCAGGCGTTAACCGCGTTATCCTCTGTACCGACGGCGACTTCAATGTCGGTTTAAGAACCCGCAGCGATTTGATCGATCTTATCGAAGAAAAGGCCAAAACAGGAGTCTATTTAACCGTGCTGGGCTTTGGCACGGGCAACTACAAGGACGGGACGCTCAAACAACTCGCGACAAAGGGAAACGGCAACTATGGGTATATCGATACCATAGAAGAGGCCAAAAAGATGCTGATAAAGCAGATCGCCGGGACCCTCATCACTATCGCCAATGATGTAAAGATACAGGTTGAATTTAACCCGGCAACTGTCGGCGCATATCGTCTTATCGGCTATGAGAACCGCATCATGCGCTCCGAAGAATTCAACGACGACACGGTTGACGCAGGCGATATTGGCGCGGGGCATACTGTTACCGCCTTCTACGAGCTTATTCCTCCGGGCAGCGAAGCCGGCGCCCTGCCGCAGGCCGATCCCCTCAAGTATTCCGTACCGGCAGACACAACCCCAAGGGGCGAATTTTCTGATGAGCTTCTGACCATCAAGGTCCGCTACAAGCTGCCCAAAGAGACCGAAAGCGAACTTCTGAGCTTTCCGGTTAAAGCGGACTCGGTTCGCCGTGCCGGGGAGGAATCGCCTGATTTTACCTTTGCGGCATCGGCGGCCGGTTTCGGTATGCTGCTGAGGGACAGCCCCTACAAGGGCGGTGTAAGCTACGATACAATTCTTGCTATGGCCGGAAGATCAATAGGAGAGGATGAATTCGGCTACCGTGAGGGATTTCTCAGGCTGGTAAAAGAGGCCGCGGAAATTGAGAGACGTTAAGACCGCGCGGTCACAGCCGCCCGGCGATGGCGTCGATGAACTTCCAGGAATCCTGAACCTTTTCCACCCCCGCGAGCCGGGCCAAGTCGCCGGTCATTTCTCCCTCCTCTATGGTTTCCAGGGACGCCGCCTCCAGACGGCGGGCGAATTCCCCAAGCTCCGGCAGGCCGTCCAACTCCGCCCGCTTGGTCAGGGCGCCGGTCCAGGCGAAGATGAGGGCCACAGGGTTGGTGCTGGTCTTTTCTCCCTTCTGCCAGCGGTAGTAATGCTGCTGCACCGTACCGTGGGCCGCTTCGTATTCAAAGACCCCCGAAGGAGAAACCAGGACGCTGGTCATCATGGCAAGGCTCCCGGCGGCGCTGGCTATCATGTCGCTCATCACATCGCCGTCGTAATTTTTGCAGGCCCAGAGAAAGCCTCCCTCGCCTTTTACCACCCTTGCCACCGCGTCATCGATGAGAGTGTAAAAATAGCTTATCCCCGCTTCCCCGCACCGGGACTTGAATTCGGTCTCGTAGACTTCGCCGAAGATCTCTTTGAACCTGCCGTCGTAGGTCTTGGAGATCGTGTCCTTCGTCGCAAACCAGACCGGGAGTTTCTCGTCCAGGGCATAGAGAAAACAGGAGTGGGCAAAACTCCTTATGGAGTCGTCCAGGTTGTGCATGCCCTGAACGATGCCCGGGCCCCTCATGTCGGCCACGGTGATCCGCGTCTGGCCGCCCCCGGCAGCGGTATAGACGAGTTCCACCTTCCCCGCTCCGGGTATGTACATTTCGGCGTTTTTATACACATCCCCATAGGCGTGGCGGCCTATGACAATGGGTTTTTTCCAGGTTGATACCGAAGGCTTTACGCGGGAAACCTGGATGGGCTTGCGGAACACTGTGCCGTCCAGGGCCGCCCTGATAGTGGCGTTGGGGCTGGGGAGGAGCCGCCTAAGGCCGTACTC
>JAIRNJ010000286.1 GCA_031258115.1 Treponema sp.
AACCAACCCCGCCGCAGAGCGGACGGGGTATGGTTGTTCTTTAAAGGTATTGGACTCGGGTTTCATACCCTTATTACGCCCCAGAGGGGCGGGGTATGAAACCCTCGCCACGAATCAACGGCGTCCGTACTTGCGTACCACCATGATAATAAAAGCGCTGATAAAAAAGGCCATTCTGAGGCAGGGAAGCACGATAGAAGCCACGGGAACCGAGCCCAGGGTGAACGTATCCCCTTCGGTTATGCCGAAAAGTTCCAGAATGGAATACACAATCTCCACATACGCGGCGATGGTACCGATTACCATGAGCATCCAGGCAATATCCCTGGTCTTTGACCAGAGCATGATGGCAAAAAAGGAGGCCAATGCGCCCAGTACCAGGCGGCTGACAATAAAAACCAACTCCCCTGTCTCCATAGCTTAGAGTATCTCTTTTTAAGGCCGAAAGTGCAAGAGTGAAACAAGGGCGGCTTCCTCTCCGGGAGAAAGTTCTCCGGGGAGTATCAGGGGTTCCTCCGGGCCGGGGGGAATAAGGAAACCGCCTTCCAGAAAGCGGCGGAAGAATTTCTCCCAGCGCTCCCCGTCCGCCGCCTCCCTGAGGGAAAGGTAGATCCCGCGTTTCAGCCAGGGGCTTTCGGGGAGTATTTTGCGTATCCCGGGGAAATCCGCAGAGCCCCTTTCCGGGGAACCGGCGAGATCGTTGAGGGCCCGAAGTACGGCGGCCAAAACGACAGGGGGGATCAGATCTCCCGGGGGGAGATCTTTTTCACCTGAGCCGGGAAGGGAGGCTGTAACCCAAAGGGGGAAAAATGAAGCGCCGGGCAATATGGGAAGCAAAACCGGTACGGAAGACAGCCGGTCTTCCGCGAGGAAGGGCCGCCAGAGTGATACTTCGCCCTGCGGTTTCGACTTGAAGGCAGGATCGGGAAGGGGGGAAGGCATGGCAATTCCGCCGGGAAGCGCGGGAAAGGAGGAATAGAACCGGAAATTCCGGCCTGCAATGAGGCGGCCGAGGACTTTGACAAGGCGTCCTTCCAGAAAGTGGGGCAGAGGGGAAAAAAGGCCCCGGTTTGCGGTATTTTTCAGATCCCGGAGAACGAGATGGGGTGTATGACCCATGATTGCCCGGCCTCCGGCCTGCCAGAGATCGACTATCCGGCCTTCTGTTCTGTCTTTGCCGCCGCGGGTATAAAGCCTGTAGTTCCGGGCCCTCAGCACAGGCGGCAGCAGGTTCAATAGGGAATTTCCGCTCATTTAATCTCCGCCTATTTTGGTAAAACGGCTGCTTTGATGTTCCGAAAGAAAGCGGGTTTCGTGTCCCGTATCAAAATGAACGCTGATGACGGGGCCTTCATCGCTTTCACGAATGTCTGTTACCGCCCCATAGCCGTGATCGTCATGAAAAACCCTGTCTCCCTGCCTCCAGGCTCCGCCGGAAGAGGCCGCCCGCATGCGGTTTCCCTGTTCCCTCGCCTTTGCGGTCCCGGCGCCGAAACCGTATGGAACGCTTCCGATGATCCTGAGGCTGTCCTTATCGATCTCCCGGAGGAAAAGGCTTGGTTCCGTAGGCATGGTACGGCCGTAAAGCCGCCTCTGGGCGCAGCAGCAGAAGTAGAGTTCATCCATAGCTCTGGTGGCCCCCACATAGAAAAGCCGCCTCTCCTCTTCAATATCCTCGCCTTTCTTGTCTTCCCTGGGGAAAACCCCCTGCTCCACCCCGGTAATGATCACCTTTTTGAACTCAAGGCCCTTGGTATTATGCAGGGTAATGAGGGTAACGGTTCCATTGGGGAAGACTCCTTTTGAGTTTTCCGCAGTCTCTTCGGCCAGGGAACGGTCAAGCTCTATGTGTTCCAGGAATTCGAGGAGACCTTCCATGCTGAGGGCATAGAGACTTGCCGCATTTGCCAGTTCCTGGAGATTGTTAAGCCGCTGGTTCCCCGAAATTTCATCGTGTTCCAGGTGATAATCGGCAATGCCTGAATCCTTTACCAGTTTGACAACGATGGATGAAAGTCCCTCCCCCGCGGCGAGGCCTTCCTTCAGGGAGGCCTGATCCCGAACCGTGCCGCTCTTCCGTGTGTCTTCAGGTTTCTCTCCTTCAAGCAGGGCCTTTCCCCCCTCGATCACCGTGTTAAAGGTTTCGATACCGGTTCTTGCCTTGGTTCCCGGTTCCGGAAGCAAGGCTCCGGCGGCCCTGAGAAGATCGGAGCCGAATTCCTCACTGTACTCGATGATCCTGTCCACGGTGGCGGGCCCCACTCCCCTGCTGGGCTTGTTTACCACCCGGCGGAAGGCCACTTCGTCCCGCGGATTTACCAGAACCGAAAGAAGAGCCAGGGCGTCCTTGATCTCTTCCCGTTCATAGAATTTGAGGGAGCCAATGACCCGGTAGGGAATTCCCCGGCGGAGAAATTCGGTCTCAAAGCCGAGGGATTGGGCATTGGTTCTGTAGAGTATGGCCCACTCGTCATAACGGCCGCCTTTTTTGACCGCCCTGGCGATGAGGCCGGCACAGTAGGCCGCTTCTTCATCCTGATCGGGGAGAAAGGCAAGCACGGGGAGTTTTCCTTCACCCTTTTCCGAGCGGAGGGTTTTACCCAGCCGGCCCTGATTGCGGGCCACCACGGAAGAGGCCGTCCTGAGTATGGGGGCTGTGGAACGGTAGTTTCTCTCCAGCCTGATGATCTCCGTACCGGGAAAACGGCCGGGGAATTCGAGGATATTGCGGACTTCCGCTCCCCGGAAACGGTAGATGGACTGATCATCATCCCCGACGACACAGATATATGTTTCTGTCCCCGAGAGGGTTTTAAGGAGTTCTGCCTGGGCGATGTTGGCGTCCTGGTACTCGTCTACCATGATAACCCGGAAACGGTTCCTGAAACGGGCGGCGACTTCCGGATTCTCCCGGAGTATCTCTACGGGTTTCTTGATAAGATCCCCAAAGTCCACATTGCCGATCTTTGCCATCCGCTCTTCGTAGGCCGCATAGATTCTGCGGAATTTCGGCCGGTGATCGATAAGATCCAGTTCCGGATCGGCGGGGCCCAGAAAATAGTCCTTGGCCCGGGAAATGTTGTTGGCAGTCTCGCGGATTTCGGCCCGGGGAGCGTTTTCCATGACGCCGGAAAGGAGGGAAATTTGATCGTCATCATCGTAAATTACAAAACCGGCCTCCAGACCGCCCAGGGTTCCGTTGCGCCTGAGGAACCAGGCCCCGAATGAATGAAAGGTTCTCAGCATGGCGGCGGAGGCCCGCTCGTCGATAAGCTGGGCCCGTTCGGACATTTCCCGGGCAGCCTTGTTGGTAAAGGTCACCGCAAGGATCGAACGGGGATCGATGCCCTGTTCCCGTATCAGCCATGCGATCTTGGTAGTGATGACTCTGGTCTTTCCCGATCCCGCGCCGGCAAGAATGAGAAGGGGTTTGCCGGTATGGAGCACCGCCTGCCGCTGTTCAGGATTGAGCACGCTAAGGTAATCGCCCATGTGCAGATTATAAACTTTTGATGCGATCAAGGGTAAGATGGTAAAAGCTGGAAGACGCCTTTTTTTTATGATACGCTTTCTCACATGAAGTCGCCATTATGTGTAATCCATAACGCCAAAGTCCGGCTTGCCGGGGGGAAATTTTGCGAGGCCCTCCTTGCCGGGAAGGGGCGGATACTGAAAACCGGTTCCAATGAGGAAATTCTTGCGGCCGCGGGAGCCGAAAAAATAGACGCCGCTGGCGCCCTGGTTTTGCCTGCCTTCCATGACAGCCACCTTCATCTCCAGTGGCTCGGCCGGCGGGAGGGAATGATCGAAGGGGCCGGCGCGCTTTCAGTTGAAGAGGTTCTTGAGCGCGGGAGGCACCTTATCGAAAAGCTTAAGCCTGAGCCGGGGAGCTATGTTCAGGGGGCGGGGGTAAATCCGGATCTTTTTACCGCCGAGAAGCGGGATCTCAACCGCGATGATCTCGACAGAATTTCTACCGTACATCCTGTCATCATCAGCCGGCATTGCGGACATACGATCTACTGCAACTCCCTGGCCCTTCACATGGCGGGTTTAAGCGAAAGGGCTCCCGCCGTGGAAGGGGGTACTATTGAAAAGGATCAAAACGGCAGGCCGACAGGAATACTGCGGGAAAACGCCAATGCCATTATCCGCTCTTCCATGCCTCCCATGACCGGGCCTGAAATGGAGGACAGCTTCAGCCGGGCAATGCGGCGGGCCCTTTCCCTGGGAATAACGGCGCTGGGGAGCTATGACATAAACGGCCCCGACACGGATGAGGTTCTTGGGGTGCTGCAGAAACTCTACCGCGAGGGGGGGCCCAGGGTCAGGCTTACCATGCAGTGCGGCATCTCCGGCAGGGAAAAATTCCTGGATGAATTTATCAGCAGGGGTCTTGTTACGGGAAAGCTGCTGCAGGAGGATGAAGCAGGAGGCCCGCTGCTCAGGATGGGGCCGCTGAAACTCTTTATCGACGGTACGCTGGGAGGCCAAACCGCCTGGTTGCGGAAACCCTACCATGACAAACCTGAAACTTCAGGCTTTGCCGTGCTTGAAAAAGAGAGGCTGGAATATTTTTCCCGGAAGGCCGCCGGGGCAGGCATGCAGGTGATCGTCCACTCCATAGGGGACGCGGGAACGGAAGCGGTGATCAACGCGTTTGACAAAATTATCGAAGGAAACAGAAACCCTCTCCGCCACGGGATTGTCCACTGCCAGATCACGGACCGGCCTCTTCTGGAACGGATTGCGCGGAAGAACATTCTTACCTTTGTCCAGCCGGTATTCCTTGCCGAGGACTGGCATATTCTCGAAAGCCGGGTGGGAAAGGAACTTGCCTCCGCTTCCTATGCATGGGGAACCATGAAGAAACTGGGTATCCGGGCAAGCTACGGAACCGACGCCCCGGTGAGCGTCCTCAATCCCCTCCTCAATATCAGTTGGGCTGTTCTGCGTCAGGACCCGTATACAGGCAACCCGCCGGGCGGATACTGCCCCGCAGAAAGGGTGGATCTAGAAAGCGCCCTTGACGCGTACACTGTTGAATCGGCGTATTCCAGTTTCGACGAAGGCTGCCTGGGAGAGATAAAAGAAGGCTTCCTGGCGGATCTCTGTTTCCTGGACAGGGACATCTTCACTATTCCTGCGGAAGAGATCCATAAGGCAAAGGTGATCCGCACCGTGATGGCCGGTAAAACGGTATGGGAAAGCTGAAACCCGTAGAGGCTTCCCCAAAACTTCAGCCTTTTTTGGAATGGCTCTATACCCTGATTTCCAGATCGAAACCGGCGCGGCCATAGACCCTGCCCCGGACAAAGCTTCCGTTCCGCAGGATTTTTCCGGTACTGATCACCATGGCGCCGTCTACCTCCGGGGCCTGGGCATAGGAGCGGCCGAGGTAGAGATCCTCCTCATCGCCTTCCAGCGCCTCTTCCACCAGCACGGTAAGTTCCTGTCCGGCAAAACGATCCATGCGCCTTTCCGTAATGGGGATCTGCTTCTCCCCGATGATACGCTTCCGTTCCAGAGCCAGTTTCTTCGCCACCCTCCCCCTCATGGAAAAGGCCGGCGTGTCCTCCTCCCGCGACCAGG
>JAIRNJ010000037.1 GCA_031258115.1 Treponema sp.
TGCGGGCCTCGGAGGGGCCCGGTTTCCACATTGAGCCGGCATTTGAAAGCCTGGAAGAGGGGCTTCCCCTGCTGCGTCCCTCGGAGTACCGCTGTGATACGGCGGCCCTTGAAACATACGAAAAAACAGCGGAAGACCTGCTGGGGGATATACTGCCTGTGCTGCGGAAAAACGCCTTTAACCACTGGTTTCTCACTCCCACCCAGCTCGTGGTGAACCTGATGGGTATGGAAAACATGTACTGCGCCATGATGACCGAGGCGGAAGACTTCCACCGGCTTATGCGTCTGGTGACGGAGGACCTGAAACGCTGCCTCCGCTGGCAGGAAGACCAGGGCCTTTTGATCCTGAACAACGGCAACGACTACATGGGTTCGGGGAGCTTCTGTTTTTCCGGCGAGCTTCCGGGGCCGGACTTTTCCGGAACCGTCCGTTCCCGGCACCTCTGGGGACATATCAACAGCCAGGAGAGCATCGGCATCTCCCCGGAGCAGTTTGCCGAATTTGTCTATCCCTACTATGAAGAGCTGGCCGGGGAATATGGCCTGGTGTACTACGGCTGCTGTGAGCCTGTACACGCCTACTGGGATACCAGCCTCAGCCGCCTCCCCAATCTGCGGAAGATCTCCATTTCCCCCTGGTGCGACGAGGAAATCATGGCGGAACGTCTTGCCGGCGGCAGGGTTATCTATTCCCGAAAACCTTCGCCCAATTTCATCGGGATAAAGGCGGAGTTTGATGAAGAAGCCTTTACCGCCTACATCCAAAAAACCGCCGCGGCCCTAAAGGGCCTGAGCAAGGCGGAATTCATTTTCCGGGACATCTACACCCTCCACGGAAACCCGGCCAAGACCCGCAGGGCTGTAGAGATAACCCGGCGTATTGCGGAGAGTATGTATTAGTTTTCCGGCCTTCCCTTACTATTCCCGCGATGAAATTGAAAAGTTGTCCATTTATACTTGAAATTAGTTTTCGTTCTTTTATAATTAAAGATATGTATCGTGCGGCCCGGAGGCCGTTTGCACAAGGGGTAATCATGGATATCCAAGTACAGGAACTCATTGATAAAATCAAAAAGGACGCAATAGAGTCCGGTTCTGCCGAGGCTGCCCGGATAAAGAAGGCGGCGGAGGGGGAAGCAAAATCTATCGTTGAAAATGCAAAAAAAGAAGCGGAAGGGATCATTTCCAGGGCCAAAACGGATGCCGAAAGGTCGGAAAAGGCCGGAAACGCGGCTCTGGAACAGGCTTCCCGTAACCTGGTGCTGGCCTTCAAGGGCGAAATCCAGGTCCTTCTGGACAAAATCATTGGAGCGGCTCTCTCTTCCTCCTACGGGGAAGACACTCTCAGGCAGATTCTTCCCGAAATCATTAAAACCTGGGCAGCCAAAGGTTCCGACAGTCTTGATATTGTACTCAGCGAGGCCGATCTCAAGAAACTGGAAGGCTACTTCACGGAGAAACTGGCGGCGGAACTCAAGAAGGGCGTGGAACTCAAGAGCGACCGGAATCTTGCGGCCGGTTTCAGGATCGTCAACAAGGACGGTTCGGCTTACTATGATTTTTCCGCAGAAGCGGTGGCGGAACTGCTCTCCGCATATCTCAACCCCAGGCTCGCCGGAATACTCAAGACAGCGGCAAAGGGTTAAGCCGTGGCCTATTATTTCCTCATGGCACAGCTCCCCAGCCTCATTCACGGACAGAATCCTCCCATGAGTTCGGTCCGGTTCCGGGATCTGGCGGAGACGGGCTTGAGCAAGGCCGATGCGGCTGTTCTTCCCTATTGCAGTCTCATCCCCCAGGCTATTCCCGGGAAGCTTGACTGCCCCTTCATTTCCGCCTGGTATGAATGGGAAAGCAGTCTTCGCCTCAATCTTGCCCGTTACCGGGCAGCCAAATTGAAGCGGGAAGGGCCTTCGGGTGTTCATCCCTACCCTCAGGATGCCGCGGCCGCGGCAAAAGCCGCTTCCTCCCTGGAATCGCCTCTGGAAGCGGAGCTGCTTCTCGATGAGTTCCGCTGGAAGGCCATAGAATATTTCCAGGGCATTCAATATTTTGACCGTAATACCGTTTATGCCTATCTTCTTAAGCTCCAGCTTATGGAACGGCGGAGTAGTTTCCGTACGGAAGAAGGTTTTAATGAATACAAAGGGCTCTATGCCGCCGTAATGGGAGAAAATAAATGACCGGAACAAAGGGTAAAGTGGTAGCCGTAAACGGCAATATGGTGAGCGTCCGTTTCGACGGCGCTGTTTCCATGAATGAAGTGGCTTATGTCAAGGTTGCGGATAAGCAGCTTAAAAGCGAAGTAATCCGGATTCGGGGTGATATTTCCCAGGTTCAGGTCTTTGAAATGACCAAGGGTATCGCTGTAGGGGACGATGTGGAGTATACAGGCGATCTTCTGGCTGTTGAAGTCGGGCCCGGCCTTCTCGGTCAGGTCTACGACGGCCTTCAGAACCCCCTGCCCAAACTCGCGGAAACTGCCGGTAACTTCCTGGAACGGGGCGTCTACCTGGAAGCCCTCTCCGCTACGCAGAAATGGGACTTTAGCCCTGCTGCCAGGAGCGGAGACACGGTTGAAAAGGCCGACACGTTGGGTACAGTGCCGGAAGGCGCCTTTACCCACCGGATCATGGTGCCTTTCGGACTTCCGGGTTCCTA
>JAIRNJ010000314.1 GCA_031258115.1 Treponema sp.
CTCTTCCGATCTGAATTCCGGTTTGTCCTGTTATACCAGGATAAGCAAAGAATGGAACAAGCTGCCTGAGGATATGCCCGGCTGGGCCAAAGATCCCCACGCATGGCTCCAGATCCATATCAATGCGCCGGACGACGAGCTGCGGATCCGGTATACGGATCTTCCCGGGATAGGCGAGGATTGTGTGAAGCACGGGATAAAGGCTATCCAGCTTGTAGGCTGGAATAAGGGCGGCCAGGATCGGGGCAACCCCTATCACGATACGGACCCCCGGCTGGGTACCTGGGAAGAGCTGCGGGACGCCATCGCGAAGATCCACGCCATGGGTGTAAAGGTGGTGCTTTTTTCAAAGTTTGTCTGGGCGGACAGGTCCCTGGAAAATTTTGAAAAAGATTTCCTCCCCCTGGCGATCAAGGATCCCTACGGGGATTACTATATGCATCCCGGATACCAGTACCATACGGCGACACAGTTGATGGATATCAATACCCGCCGTCTTATCCCCATGTGTTTTATGAGCCGGGATTATCTTGAGATCTGCAAGCGGGAATTTAAGAAGGTGGTTGATCTTGGCGCGGCGGGGATGCTCTACGATGAATGTCTGCACCATAGTCCGACTCTCTGCTGTTTCGATTCCTCCCACGGGCACCGCTATGGAGCGCCGACCTACAGTAATGACGAAGTATTGATAGGCGAGTTCCGCAAGGTCCTTAACGGAAAGGAGTTCCTCATTGCCGGAGAAGCAATTTACGATTTCCAGCACGATTACTACCATCTTTCCTACACCAGAACCTGGAAACCGGATCATAAACCGACATCCCGGTTTATGCGTCCCCATGGGGCAATCATGACCGCGGTTGTGGGCTTCAATGATCGCAATATGATCAACCAATGCCTCTTGAACCGGTATATCATCAGCTATGAGCCTTTCAATTTTAAGGGCAAGCCGTCGGATTTCCCCGATACCACCGCTTACGGTGCGAAGATGGATGTCCTGCGTACAGAACTGCGGGAGTATTTCTGGGACGGGGAATTCAGGGATAAACTGGGGGGCAGCGTGAGCGCCTCGGACGGAAGCGCCCATTCCACCTATTCGGTTTTTGCCGGGACTAAGGGAAAGACGGGGATGGTTATCTGCAACTATGAGGATAAGCCCGTGACGGTGACGCCGAAATTTGATGCGGGATCGCCTGCAATGTACCGTTTGGTTGACGATAAAACGGCCCAAAGCATAAACGGCGGCATAACTATTCCGCCCCGATCCGCTGTGGTGGTGTTTTAGTTCTACCAGTCTACGAGTATCCAATCATCCGGCGCGTTTTTGACTGTCGAGCGCCGGATGATCAGCTTGGGCTCTATCTCCACGGTGGCACCCCGCTGTATGTTGTCGGCATTTTCTATCTGTTCAAGCAGCAGTTCCGCGGCTTTTTTGCCTATGAAGCGTTTTTGAATATGGATGGTGGACAGGGAAGGTTCCATCACGCTGGAAATAAAAACATCGTCATAGCCAATCAGCTTTATGTCTTCGGGAACCCGTTTTTTTGCCTCCGACAGGGCTTTAAGGGCGCCTACGGACATTTGGTCGTTGGCGGCAAAAATACCGTCAATGCCGGGCATCTTTTGGAGCAGCTGTTTCATGGCAAGATACCCGCTTTTATGGGTGTAGTCTCCATAGGCGATCATCTTTGACTCGTTCACTTCAAGGCCGTTGCGTTGCATGGCGTTTTTGTATCCTGTTATCCTGTCCTGGGCAATGGTAAAAAAGATCGGGCCTGTGATGTGTCCTATGCGCCTGCACCCCACATCTATCAGATGGGAAACGGCGATTTCCGCGCCCCGTACCGAATCGGCGTATACCGAATCTATGCCGTATTTGCTCAAATCCTTTTCTACACAAACAAAACCGGTGTTTTTCTTTAACGAGGGCATTTTCATGACATCATGGATGATACTCGCTTCCATTTCTTCCGGTACGGTGGATGCAAATACGATGCCGTCAACTCTGTCCTGAACCAGGCTGGTTATGCCTTCCTGCAGTTTTTTGATGCCGCCGAAGTGATCATGAATCTCTTCCGAATCCATCACAATAAGGCGGTAGCCCTTTGAATTCAACACATCATACATACCCTTGAGTACATAAGGATAAAACAAGCCGCAGAGGTCCGCGGTAATTACCCCTATGGTTTTGGTATGCTTAAACTTCATTCTTTGGGCGATTGGGTTGGCTGAGTATTCCAGTTCCTGAACCGCCGCGTTTACCCGGCGTGCCAGATCTTCACTGACATACTTGTTTTTATTGATGACATTGGAAACAGTAGATATGGATACCCCTGCCCGCTTCGCCACATCAATGATGGTAACCATTGGTTCACCATATCATAATGACGATGATTAAACAAATCCCCGGATCACCGGATTTTAAAAAATCCTTCATTTTGGAATAGTTTCAATTTTTCAAAAAAAAAAGACGATGCGCCTGGACATCGGTATGCGCACCGTCTGTAATTGAGAGGGTATCCCTCCCGTTATTTGAGTATCGGCCTTTGAGGAAAATAACTTGAGCCTGTTCCAAAACTAATTTACTGTGCGCTAACGCGCACGGTTTTGGAACAGGCTCACTTTACAACTAAATGAAGAACCCGGGCCTGCGAATCAGGGCTTCCTTAGTTTGTTCAGTTGCCGGAGGTTGTAGGCTGCCGCGGAGGAAAGGGCGCTGTACATGGCCCCGGAAAAAGCAAGGTGATGGAGGAAAAGGTCTTTTGAGATCCGCTCCGATGCATCGCAGGCGGCCAGTTCCTTTTCCAATTCCGCGAAGGGGGGGAAGAGGAAGCCGGCGACTTCTTTTACATCACTTTCGGCGATTCGGCGGTTGATCGTATCCAGGCGGGAGAGGATCGATTCCCTTTCCCGCGGGCTCAAACCCCGGACTTCAAGCCTGGAAAGGGTATTTTCCGCCATTGCAGCGGCGTCACAAGCCGTTTCCATGAGGGACTCAAGGCCCCGGAGGAGGCTTTTCAGGGCTTTTTCCCAGGCTTCCGCCCTTTGCGGAGCGCTTTCTCCAAAAAATTCCCTGTTTATTCTGCTGTATGCCTCTTCAAGAAGTCCCTGAATCTCTTCCCGGCGCTCGGGAAGTTCCAAAACTGCCTCGGGTTCCTGTGTTTCAAGGCCTGCTATGGCGATGCCCCCGGTTCCGAGGCTGTAGTTTTTTATCTCCGGGAAGAGGCGGAAGCGGTTTTCAAACCACGAGGCATAGAGGGAAAGCCGTCTGTCGGTGAGTACACGGCCGCCGTCCGAGGCAGGAGCAAGGAAGGGCTGTCCCTCCCTCAATGCCTTGACCGACCATGTTTCTCCGGGAGAAAGGCGGCCCGACCGGCTCCGGGCAAGTTCTTCAAAGGCCGCCCCCCGGAAATGGGTCTTGAGGCCCGGAAAACTCAAGTCCAGTCCCGCAATCCGGATTTCGGAAGTCCCCAAAAGGCGGCAGAAATCCCACGCGGTGGTGGCCACCGAGCCGCCTGCCCCCAGTTCACCCTTGGGATCAACGCGTTCTTCGATGTAATTGCCCAGGGGAAAGAGGGAGGCGCAGAGAAGGCCGCCCCGGAAACTCCCCTCCTTTAACCCGGCAAGAACAGGGGGATACACCGCGGATTCGGCTATCAGCATGGTACGGGGAGAAGAGGCCCGGTCAAGGTGCCGGGTATTCCAGTATTGAGGATCTACCACCACGGCAAAATCCGGTTCCACTCCGTTTTTAAGGCAGAAACGGAGGCTTGTATCCACCGCCACGACAAGACAGCGCCGGGCCATGGCGGGCAGGAGCGGGGCAATGCGGTCAAGTCCCGGGCCTGCCGCCGCGAGAAGAACCGGCAGGCCCCGGGCCGGAGATAGTATCCCCTCCAGCCGGGAAACGCCCGGCAGATCCCGGATCGCATCCATGTTACGGGAAAGATTCCTGATCCAGCGTTTCCCGAAACGTCTCAGGGTAGCCATGTTCACATCTTCCCTGACCGAAAAGCTTCTTGCCCGGGCCTCTATTCCGGAGTACCAGGCTTCATTGAGTCTGCAGAGGGCCTGGTTTTTGAGGATCTGAGCTTTTCCCCCGCCTTCTTTTTCCAGCAGGGATAGGGCGTTCAGAACTCCCTCCCCGGAGCCTCCCAGAACAAATAGAAGCCTGGCATTGAGCAGAAGCTCCCCGAGATCCCGGTTTTCCAGAGCCGCCTTTAGTACCGTAATATGCCTTTCCGCGATGACCAGGGGCCGGCGGGGGAAACGGCGGAAACAGGCTTCGGCAGTGTAGGCCAGAGCCAGGCCGCAGATGATAATGGGGCCTTCCCCCTCGTCAAGGCTTGCCGCCAGCCGTTCCGCCTCCCGCAGGGGGTCTCTGTTGGAATGAAGGTGGATGCCGCAGACGCTCATCACCGGAAGGCCCGAAGCCGCAGTTTCCATGCGGATATCGCCGCTGTTTCCTGACCAGCCTTCTCCCTCAAAGGGTTTCTCTTCGCCTTCCAGCAGAAGGGCAAGATCCGGGTAATGGGCCTTAAGTATGCGCAGATTCGCTTCGAGCGTACTCATTCGAGAAAGAGTTGAATTGTCATTCCGGGTTCCACGGCACTGCCCGGAGGAGGCGATTGACGGCGTACCCAGCCGTCGCCCTGAATCTCGACGTGAATGTCGTCCCGCAGGATGAGGGGGAGGAGGCTCCGTTTGGAGAAGCCTGAAAAATCGGGGATCGTTTCCCCAATATCCGCAATCCGTTCTTCGCCAATGCTTACCTGGGGTGAATGTTCTATCTGGGGATTCCGGCCCCGGGGGATACCCAGATAATCGGTGAGGGCTTCGGCGGCTTCCCGGATTGGAGGAGCGGCAATCCGGCCTCCCAGATAATCCCCCCGGGGTTTTATGATCACCAGGTAGAGGATAAGGGAGGGAGATTCCGCGGGGAGCATGGCCAGACAACTGGCAATAAAGTCCGTATCCGAATACGCATTGGTTGCGGGGTCGATGATCTGGGCGGTGCCGGTCTTTACCGCCAGAGAGAGATCCTCCACATTGGCCCGCCAGCCTGTTCCGATGCCGCTGGTAACGTCAACCATATAGGAACGCAGGGCGCGGGCGCTTTCCGGCTTGAGTACACGCCGGGCCTGAGCGGTTTCAAAGGGGATCTCCTTACCCTCCGGGGAGACGGTATGGGAAACCACCCGTGCCGGAACCAGAATGCCGTCGTTGGCAATAGCCCCGGCAGCCTGGATCATCTGCATGGCGGAAACGGCAATCTCCTGACCCATGGCGATGGTAGGCTTGGAACGTTCCGACCAGCGATCCGCAGGACGCAGAAATCCCGCGGTTTCTCCCGGATTCCCCGCGCCGGTTCTCATGCCGAAGCCGAAATTCCGTAATTGATCGTAAAAACGGGTATTTGAGGTTCTGTCCGCCGCATAGCCTGCCCCGGCATTACAGGAATAGATGATAATTTCCCGCGCCCTCACCCGGCCGTGGGCCCCCAGACAGTTGATGCGGATAATCTCTCCCCGTCCGGTGGTCTTCTCGTAGGTTCCGTTACAGATAAAAGCCGAGTCTTCGCCGATTGCCCCCGAATCCAGGAGGGAAGCCATGGAGAAGATCTTGAACACGGAACCGGGCTCATAGGCCCAGAGAGCCGGTCTGTCCATTCTTTCCTCGTTTGAGGTAAGCCTGATATCGTTGGGATCGAAGCCCGGCAGGGAGGCTGAACCGAGAACGTCTCCTGTTCTGGGATCCATCGCCATGAGCATTACCGCTTCGGCCCGGTTCTCCTCCAGCACCGAAGAGGCGATACGTTCAAGAATGAACTGGACATTGATGTCGATGGTGAGGTACACGGTGGAGCCGGTACTGTTTCCCTGTGCAGGACTCAGTTCCCGGTTGAAGGCATACTCGATACCCCCCAGACCTTCCCCGTCGTTCCCCATAAAACCGATTATCTGGCTTGCCAAATTCCGTTCCGGGTAGATCCTGCGGACTACCGGCTCTATCTTCACTCCCCGGAGACTTCCTTCCCGTATCCTGTCATCAATGATCTTGATGGTAGATTCGTCAACCTGTTTTTTAAGATAGAGAAACTCGCTTCGGGAACTGAGGATACGTTCTTTGAGTTCTTCACCGGGTATTCCAAGGATAGGATCCAGTTCACGGGAGAGGATCTCAAGATCCTGAATCTGGGGCCGCCAGAGGCTGATATTGGCAAGCCGGGTCTGAAGCGCGAGAATGCGGCCGTTCCTGTCCCGGATCTGCCCCCGCTCCAGGCTGAGTTCCTGGGGAACATTATCCGGCAGTTCAGGGTTTTGTACCATGAGCAGCCAGTAACGGCCCAGAAGGAGGATTGCCGCCAGGGCAAAAAGGCAGAGAAAAAAGATAGTTCTGCACGGATATTTAAGCCCGCTGCCCTGATTTTTGAATGGATTTTTCATCTAATTCCCAAAACTTTACCGATAATCCCCGCCGAATGTACCGGCCCGTAGGAACGGGAATCCAGGGAAAGCCGGGAATTATCTCCCAGCACGATAAAATCTCCTGAGGGGCTAAGAGCATCGATGCGTTTTACCGCCGTATCTCCCAGGGGAGTGCGGAAAACCACCACGTCTCCGGGTTTTGGATCGGCCCAGCGGAGTAGATACCTGTCCTGAAGGGGGGCACGGAAGCCGTATTGGAGACGGTTTACAATGAGTATTGTTCCGCTCCGAATAGCAGGGCTCATCGAATCCCCTTCGGCAATCATAAAATCAAAGATGAAGATCTTCATGAAAAGGCCGGCAATGAACGCTCCGGCAATCGCCTTTCCCATAATGGGGAGTATAATCATTCCTTTTCATAATGTCGATAAATAGTATCATGGGAAACATACTTCTGAAACAAAGGGTTACGCGGCGCAGGCACTCTCTGCTCCAGAAGGCGGCCGCATACCGTCTGAGTCAAAAAATTGATGATCCCAAGCTTTTTCTCAGTCAGATCAGGCAGAAACCGGTAAACCATCATAAAAAGTCTGTAAAGAAGAGAGCGGCGCGGCGGTTTCATCTGCCCGCCCTGCCCCGGTTTCAGTTTGTTTCGTCCCTAAAAAATCTTAAGAAGCAGAAACAGCCTCAAATACCAAAAAACAGAGTTTTTTCCGTACCGGTTTCCTCTTTTGTCCTTATCGCGGCCGTATCAGGAATCCTTGTGTTTCTGATTCTTTCGCTCAGCCGGGACGAGGGTTTTTTCAGGTTTCCGGGGAGTTCCGCTCTGGATCTTGAATTGCCCGAAGATCCCCATCACGGGCTAAGCCTGGCTTCCTTTGCGGGAATCGCTCCCGCGGACAGCGCGGAAGGGGAGACGGATATTCCCCTTGACCTCATGGAGACCTTTTCCTGGTCAAACTACAAGGTTCGCAGAGGGGATTCGG
>JAIRNJ010000129.1 GCA_031258115.1 Treponema sp.
CGCCCTGTAAATAGCGGACCAGGTTTGGTTAATGTGGTCGGCTTCCAGGCTGCGGTATAACAGTTCATCGTTAAATTATCCGCTTTCTCCTTCTCTTCCCCCCCCCCCCCCCCCCCCTAAGGTGGAAAGGATCTCCAAAAGTCTAAAACAGGGCGCCAGCTTACCCCATTTTACCCAGTCCAGAAGCCTGTTCAGCACCAGTTTATGAATTTTCTCCATTCTTTCGCCCAAAACAGCCTGGGCCTGGGCTAAAAATCCGGGAATATGCGGAACAGGATCGTCAAAATCGTCAATAATTCCCCTGGAAACAAGCATTTTCAGAGTAAAAGAGATCATTGCAGGGGTTTTCCCCTCTTCGATGAGAAGCCGGGTAAAGAGAGAGGCGGGGAAGTAATCTCCCAAAACCTGAAAAAGACAGGCCATTTCCCAGAGATCCGCAGGGAGGGATAGATCGGGGACTTTGGAAGCGCGGATTTCTTCAGCCGAATTAGCCTGGATCATCCGGGGGAAGAGGTTTCTCCACCGTTCCTCATTCTCGATCTGGGCTGTCTTTTCCGCGGATAAAACGCCGTATACCCGCAGATCCTTCTTGCCTTCAAATTTTTCCCAGACTTCAAAGATGATCCTGAGGGCAGTCTCCGGCGCCAGATGGAGGTTTTCCAGAATGAGGAGGGCGGGAACTTTCAGGTTTTTCATTGCCTCAAGGTAATTTTCAAGAAAAATTGAAAAAAAACGCCGGGCCTTCCGGTCAAGGTTCTGTGAAACTTCATCCCTGAGCCTTTCCCGGGTTATCGCCTTTGAGAGCAGATCCAGTTCCAAAATTTGTTCCGGAGAAATTATTTTCTCAAGGACATCTCTGAGATCTCCGTTCCAGGGATCGGCAAGACAGGATATGCCGCCTGAACCAAAGCGGATTACGGGAGGAGACGGGGCATGGACATGGGCCGCCAGTATTTTTTTTACAAAATAACGGAGGGCATCCCGCTTTCCTGAACGAGCCGATCCTAAAAGCAGCACGTTTCCCCGCGTTTTCTCAAGAAAAGCCGTCAGTTTCCGGCGGAGGGGAAATTCCTTTTCATTGGGCAGGGGAAAATCCCTGAAAGAGGCAAGTCTGTAAAAACCGGTCAGGGAACTTGAGGCCGCATCAAAGACCAGATACGCGTCAAGCGCTTTCCGTGCCCCGGAATCGCAAAAAATCCCTCCCCGGCCGCCTGAAAGAATCCGGCATATTTCTTCCGGCGGACGGCCGGTTTCGTCCCTTATAAGACAGAGCGACCAGCCGTACAGTTCCCGTTCACCCTCTTTCAGCGCCGTATCAATGGTTTTAAGGCAGATCAGTATATCGAGCCAAAAGGCAATGGAATCCTCGTCAAACAGTGTGGAAAGGAGCCGCCTGCCCTTCTTGGCTTTGCCTCCGGCAGCCCTGGCCGCGGCGGAACCGGTCTCTTCAAGATAAGTTACCAGTTCCGGACATATCCGGCTGAGTTGGGAACGGTAGCGGAGAAAAAAGTGCAGTTGGATCATTAATGTAAGTATCGGCACTAAAGAAACACAAAAAAATGAAAAACAGGCCCGATGTGTAAGCTTGTTCCAAAACCCGCCCGGCTTGGACAAGTTCACTCTACTTGTTTTCGTATCCGCTCCATGCTAAAGTTTCCCCGGAGGCTAAATACCCATGTCCGTGAATTTAAAAGGGCGATCCCTGCTCACTCTGCTGGATTACAGCGCCGAGGAGATCCGTTATCTGCTGGATCTTGCCGTAAAAGTTAAGGCTCAGAGTAAAAAAGGGGAACTGAATCAGCGTTTTACAGGGAAAACTCTGGCTCTGATCTTTGAAAAACGTTCTACCCGGACAAGATGCGCCTTTGAAACCGCTTTTGGGGAGGAAGGCGGGCATCCTGTTTTTCTTTCGACTCAGGATATACAGATGGGCGTGAAGGAATCTGTGGAGGATACCGCCCGGATTCTGGGGAGGATGTTCAGCGCCATTCAGTTTCGCGGTTTCAAACAGTCAACCGTAAAAACACTTGCCGAATATTCGGGGGTGCCGGTTTACAATGGTCTTACCGATCAGTTCCATCCCACCCAGGTTTTGGCCGATATCATGACCCTGGAGGAGAATTTCGGCGTTTCCGCAGGGAAGAAACTCTGCTTTGCCGGCGACGGCCGGAATAACGTAGCCCGTTCCCTCATGGTGATCTCGGCAAAACTGGGAATCAACTTTACGGTGATTACCCCCGCGGTTCTGAACCCCGGCCGGGAACTCATCGAAACATGCGGCCCAATCTCCGCCGCTTCCGGGGCAAAGATCCGCATAACGGAAGACCTTGCCGAAGTCGAGGGAGCCGATGCGATCTACACCGATGTCTGGGCTTCCATGGGGGAAGAGGGCAAGAAGGAAGAACGGGTACAGGTTCTCAAGCCCTTTCAGGTGAACGAGGCTTTAATGAACAGAACCGGCCGGAAAGACACGATTTTTTTGCACTGTCTGCCGGCAATAAAGGGCGAGGAGGTAACTGCCGCTGTAATCGACGGTCCTTCCAGCCGGGCCTGGGACGAGGGAGAAAACCGTAAACACACGATAAAAGCCCTCATGCTTGCCACCATACCGGGCTGCGCCGAATAAATTTCAGGCGGCGCCTTGATATTGGGCTTTTCATGAGTTATAATCGAAGTTGTTCCGGAATCAAGGACTGTTAAAATCCAGGATTTTGAAACCGGTTATCATGTATGGAGGTCAGTGCCAAATGAAAAAAATATTCCTGGCTGCGTTCCTTTGTGTATTTGGCGGAATTTTTAGCCTGCCTGTTTTTGCCGAATTGCCGCCGGACAAGGAATCGGAGTTTTTCTGTATCCAGGTTCCGCTGGAGAGGGTCTACACCTACCGCAAGGGTTATGTTGTTACCTACCGCAAGGGGATTAACCGTTTTGCCAACAGCTATCTTCCCATTGAATGGTTCAATACTGCCGCCGGCAAGGGAGATATTATCAAACTGCAGGCGCCCAGGGCATGGCCCTATCTGGCTGTCTACTACAAGAACGGTGAATTCAGCCATGTGCGTCTCTATGTGCACCGTGTCAACAGCCACGAAACCTGGGGCGCTATACCCCTAAGCGTGAATATTGACGACCGTTTTGAAAACATAGATACCATCAAGCTGGAATTTTAAGCCCGTTGGAAGTACAGGTACCGGAGAGCTTAATCCGGTTTATACAATCCGGCAAAAAATTCATTATTGCGGGGCACGAAGAGCCGGATGGTGACTGCGCAGGCAGCCAACTGGCCCTGTGTTCCGTACTGAAGCGTCTGGGGAAAACGGTTATTGCCTGTTCGGCCGGCCCCTTCAAACGCACTGAAATTAATTCTTTTGCCTCTTCTTTTGTTTCCCGGCTTTCCGCGGAAGAAAAGGAAGGGGCTTTTGTGATCCTTGTGGACTGTTCCACGCTTGAACGGGCAGGGGATATGGCGGCTTTTCTAAAAGGTCTGCCTCTGGCGGTTGTCGATCACCACGCACGAGCCGCCGAAGGGAGGCATGAAACAGGGGATCATTCTCCTTCCGGCGACGAGACGCCTTTCTACCTTGATATTAATGCTCCCTCGGTAACCTTCATGATCCTCCGTATAATCCAGGCCCTGGGCATGGAGCCGAACCGGGAAGAGGCTGAACTGCTCCTCTTTGGTCTCTGTACCGATACCGGTTTCTTCCGCCATGTGGATGATACAGGGGCCGCCACTTTCGAAGCGGCTGCAGACATGATCCGGGCAGGGGCAAATCCCAAAGAGATCTTTGCACGGATACACGGAGGCAAGAGCCTCAACTCCCGGATTCTTATAGGGATCATTCTGGCGCGTTCCCGGACCCACTTCGGCGGCAGGCTTGTCCTGAGCTGGGAAACCTTTGAAGAAACCGAAAAATACGCTCTTGAAGGCCGTGATTCCGATTCTCTCTACCAGATGCTCCAGTCCGTAGAGGGAGTAGAGGCTATCTGCATCATCCGGCAGGAGAGGCCGGAAGACTGTACCGTGGGCCTGCGATCCCGGGACAGGGTAGATGTGTCGGTCATTGCCGCCGAATTCGGCGGCGGAGGACACAAAAATGCTTCGGGCTTCAAATATTCCGGTAAAATCGAAGAACTGCGGCCCAAACTGCTGGAAGCCTTCAAAAAAGTTTTCTGAAAACCGTATTCTAAAGAGGTTCTTTCAAAACTGAATCTTTGAAACAGCCTTACATTTGAAACCACTCAAAACCTGTTACATTTGTCACCACGATTAAAGCAAATTCCCCTTTCAATGCCCATGTACTACCGATATTTATTTTGGCATAGAAGGGGGACGGCGGATGGAAGGAGGAATTTATCTAAACAATCTTTACCGGGAATATTCTCTGGGGCTTCTGGAGAAAAAACAGTTTGAAGGATTGATCTTCACATCGATACTGAAAAATTACTACCGGTATCATCTTTTTGGCTGGGACAGGGAACAGTGTTCGGATTATTTTTCCTGGCTCTATCCGCGGCTTTCCAAAGCCGTCACCATGTACAAGGATAAGGGCGCCTCTTTTAGCAGTTATATAAACGCATTGGTAAGATGTACCGCAAAGGAATACAGGTCAAGGCAGATTGAACACAGCATTACCGAAAATGCCGCATGGGCCGCCCAGGCCGGGGATTTGTGGGTCTACAACGAGGAGCCTGAATACGGGGAAGAACCCGGCCCGAATGATCCGCCGGGACGCCGGGCGATGCCCTGGATGCAGGCCGAGGAGAATACCGTATCCAACCCGCGCCAGCTTCTCATCCTGTTTTTGAAATCCTATTATTTTGTTTCCGATGATTTTTTGGATCGCGGCGCATCTTCCCTCGGAATGGACAGGGAAAAGCTTCGCTTCCTGATCGATGAATTACGCGCCCTGCGGCTAAAACGGGATGATGAAGTCCGTGAGCTAAAGGAACGGATCCATCTGCAGTTTTACCGCTGCATTGCTTTTGAAAAGCGGCTTCTCAGGGTAAATGACAATACCAGGCTTTCTATGGAAATTCAGGGAAAACTGGATCGGGCCCGCCGCCGGCTGCGGGCCATGAAGAAGCGCCTGCAGGGAATCAAACTGGACGCCACCAACCGCCAGATTGCAAAAGTCTTGAATGTTCCAAAGGGAACTATCGACAGCAATCTTCATGCCCTCAGAAAATGGTGGGAAAAGGCACAGGAACTTAAATGAATCTTACGTTAAAAAAACGGCCCTGCAACCCGGCGGATATTGGAGTGTCGCAAAAGTATATGTCAAAAAACGGAAAACAGGGTGGATTCCCTTCCCCTCTGCCCTTTCAGACTCCCGGAGAGGAAATAGCCAACTCTGTTCTGCATGGACTGGGGGCATTATTTGCCATAACAGGTCTGGTACTGCTTGTTTACCGTTCCGTAAAAGCGGGAAACTACAGTCATCTGGCCCTTGCTTCATATATATTATTCAGTTCTTCCATGGTGATCATGTTTCTTGCCTCCACCCTCTACCATGCCATACAGCATGAAGGCGCCAAGCGGGTATTCAGGATCCTCGACCACTCGGCGATATACATACTCATCGCCGGTACCTACACCCCCTACAGCCTCCTCGGCTTCGGCGGCGCCCTGGGCTGGGTCTACTTCGGCATCGAATGGACCCTGGCGGCCGCGGGGATAAGCCTCTATGCGGCAAACTGGCGCCTTATCAAAAAGATGGAACTGATAATCTACATCCTCATGGGCTGGGCCTGTATCTGGGGGTTCCCGAGGCTTTTACGGACACTTACAAGGGCTTCCATTGTTTTCCTTCTGGCCGGAGGGCTCTTCTATACCCTGGGAACTCTCTGGTATGCCAGGGGAAACCGCAGGGGCTCCCATGTGGTGTGGCATGTATTTGTTCTTGCCGGAGCGGTATGCCACTGGTTATCAATATGGTTTCTGACCGCAAAGTAAGCGGCTTTGTGGACAGACAAATTACTTGAAAAATTTCTCTTCCGTGCCGATAAGAGTCTATGGATATACGAATAAGGACGAATCAGACGATTTATATAATCGACATCGGGGGCGAAATGGCCCTGGCGGATTCAATTCTGTTAAAAGAATTGGTGATGAAGATGATCGAAAAAAAAGTAGAAAAATTCATCATTAACATGAAAAATGTAAGCACCTTTGATTCTTCGGGCATAGGCGCCCTCATCTATATTTCTTCTACTCTTAGAAAGATGAATCTTGATCTTGCCATTGCCAATATACAGGGGCCGGTCAAGGATGTGATAGAGCTGACCAAACTTTCAAACTACTTCATTATCTGCGAAGATGTAAAAACAGCAATAGAAACTTTAAGCTAAAGCCCGGCGGCAGACCGAAGCTATACCTGGCCTGAAAGAAGATTGATATCGGCATCGGTAAAGGGCTTGCCGTAGATATACTCAAAGAGAAAACGCATATCCTCGGGCGCCAGATCGATAAAACGGATGCCAAAGTAGCCCTGGGAACTGTCTTTGTAGCGCCTGACAATCCGGGCATTGACAGAGATGACGCGTTTTGGAGCGCTGATCTTGACCGCCAGTTCACTGTCCGGCAGCAGGGCGGAAGAGAGGCTTGAGTGGGGATAGGCAAAAAGCATCCCCGAGGCGCTGATGTCTATTACCTTGCCGTCGAAGGGTTCGTTTTTCAGTTTGCCTTTTTCAAAATAACCGTTCTCCTTGAGGGAAAAGGCAAGGATCTTGGCAAACTGGTAGAGGGTATCAATGACGTTGAAGTCGAAGGGCAGCCTCCCCTCCTTGTTGATCCACACATGAATATATCCGATTACATACTCCTGAAAGAGGATGGGCACCCACGCATCGGAGAAGATTCCCAAATCGTATTTGGCCTTGATAAAGCGGCTGTACGCTTCACCCACATAGGCCAGATCCACGCCGGTACTTTCCAGATAGCGCTTAAAGTGCTCCTCGGTGATAAGCCGCTTTTTGGGATAGGGGTCTGCCTGGGGGAAACCCACCAGGGTATTGGGCATGAAGAAGGTTTTGCCTGTTTCGGCCACTATCCGTTCCTCGGGGCTGACGGGTTTCTGATCCTTGAAGATCACCAGCTTGTAACCGTTCGCGTAGCCCTTGATCCATGAGGCCATCTGCTCGATGAGCCCGGAAAGATTTTTGGGATCTATGCCCCGCATCAGCTCGGCCAGATTATCGCCGCTGGGTTCAAACTCACTTACCTTCGGATAACCGAGGGAATAACGGTCTCCCTTGAAGGTAAACTGGATCAGAAGATCCGCGGGATTCTGAACACGGGAATAGGAACGGTCAAGGTTTTTATAGAGAAATTCGGGCGCCTGAACTACAAGGTGTTCATCCTTGAAGGTATCCACCACTGCGGAGAAGATGATTACCTGGCCCCGGTAATCGAACATCAGATCCAGTTTGTCCCGGCTCTTGAGACGGCTGATGGAACGGTCGGCTTTCAGGAAGAGTTCCGCTTTGGCAGGTTTTTCGAGGACAAGAATGTATTCGGTTCTGTCCCGAAGATACATAATCGGGATCTGCTCATCGTAGAGTACCTTGAGAAGAAAATCCTTTTCTATCCGTTTTATCGGTGTTGCCATAATTTTACCTAGAAAAACCGGTGATACGGTGAAAAATCAAAACGCTGCTCAAGACCGGCTGCAGTTCTCTCCTGAACTTCCTCCAGTAAAAGGTCTTCAAAATGCCAGACATTTCCGGCCTGCCGCGCAGGCGGTTCCGGCTCTCCGGCGCTTGCGGTTTCTGCGGCTGCAGTTTCCACGGTTTCCGCTTGGGCCGTTTCTGCGGCTTCAGTCTCTACGGTTTCCGTTACCGTTACCTCTTCGGCGCTTGTTTCGCTTTCGCCGCCGCCGCTTGTTTCGGTTTCGCCGGCGCTTGTTTCTGCGGCAGGCTCATCCCCGGCCGGAAGATCGGGCTCTTCATCCGTCCTGATGTAGAGTTCTCCGGTGATCCCCTTTTCCCGGCCAATGAAACGCAGCAAAAAGGAAACCGCGCCGTCCGGTTCCAGCCTGCCGCTTCCCAGGCGAAAGGATTCGGGGTCCGCTTTCCGGATGGCCTCAAAAAAAACATCAAGCTCCGCCTGGGACATTCCCGAAAGAGAGGGCGCGGAACTTGTTTCAGTCATCAGGGCTTCAGCGACACTGCGGGCAAAACGGTAAGCCTCTTCAGAGGCATCTCCCCTGCCCAGTTTGCCGATAACCGTATCGATGGGGAAGCGGGGAGATTCGCCCCGGCTGGGCCGCCAGAGTTCAGGCGGAATGGTCTGGGGCTGCATGGGTTCCTCTTCAGGAACTTCGGTGTCCTGGGAAAAAAGTCCAAAAAAAGGACTTGCCAGGCCAAGAACGGCCATAAAAACCAGGCCGCGGGCCCATCTAACTTTTGCATTCATAAGGCTATTCTTATAATAGCCGGTTTTTTGTTCATAAGCAATGTAGTGACGCCTGTCATTTTGTGCTATGGTTCTGTCATGAAACTTCGTTTTATGGCCGATTAATTTTAAGGGCGGCATGGAAATTCGTTTATGGCCGATTTTATCCGGCGGCCCTGCCGCGTCAAACAGGAGTCAGCATGAAAGCTTCGGTAATGGATGTCCTGAGAGAGGGCTACAGCAGGCCGATTCGGGACGTGCTCTGGGGTCATGTGTACCTGAGTCCCGGCATGGAGGACCTTACCGGCGCAGCGGCCTTCATGCGGCTTCACCGGATCTTCCAGTTGGGGCCTGCTTACTGTGTATATCCGGGCGCAACACATACCAGGGCAGGGCACTCCATCGGGGTGTATTATCTTTCCCGGCGTCTCCTTCTGCATCTTGCCGAACAGGGGGCGGACAAGTGGCTTAGTCCTTCCGGCGCCCGATCCTTCATCTGCGCGGGGCTTCTTCACGATCTCGGACACTTCCCCTATGCCCATTCCCTCAAGGAACTGCCGCTGAAATCCCACGAAAAACTCACCGGGGAGGCCATCCGGGCCGAACCCCTGCGGAGCCTAATCGGCAAGACCGGAGCGGAACCGGATCTCTGCGCGGCCATTGTGGATACGTCCCTTCCGGCGGATAGTGATGAGATCGGTTTTTACCGGAAACTGCTCTCCGGCGCTCTTGACCCGGACAAACTGGATTACCTTAACCGGGATGCCCGTTACTGCGGAGTGCCCTACGGCGCCCAGGATGTGGACTTTATACTTTCCCGGCTTTCCCCTCACCCGGACAGGGGTGTGGACATAGATTCCAGAGGCATACCAAGTGTCGAATCGATCCTTTTTTCCAAATATCTGATGTACCGTACCGTTTACTGGCACCATGTGGCACGTTCCGCCACGGCGATGATCAAAAAAAGCCTCCTTTCGGGCCTTGAAGGGAATTTTCTTGTCCCCGAAGAACTGTATGGTCTTGACGATCAGGGCCTCTTCAGCCTGCTTGAAAAGCGGCCTTACCCGCTGGCCTCTCTGGGCGCCAGGGTGAGGGACGGCTCTCTCTATGTCCTTGGCGCCGGAATTCCCTTTTCCGAGGAGAAACATCATCCATTGCGGGATATTTCCCGGCGTTCCCGCCATGAACAAGCCCTTGCGGCGGCCCTTTCTTCGCAAACGGGTAAAAAAATTCCGCCGGAAGCCCTCATCATTGATATACCCGAACCGGTATCCTTTGAAACCGGACTCTTTGTACGGGATGAGGGAAAAGCCTTTGCGGAAAGTTCCAGCGCCTTCAGACCGGAACTTGTAAATTCTTTTATAAAATCCCTCCACATAATCAGAATTTTTATGGACTCAAAGGCCGGTTTTGGGTTAAACTTGGAAACTGAACTATATAAGGTCTTGCATAATGAAGAAAATTGGCTACATTTATAGATGGGAGAAACAGAATGGTGATCCATAATACTACCGAAGACATTGTATTTTCCGAGGTAGATAAAATCTTTAAAGCGATAGAAAAAGAAGGAAATCCTGAAAAATTCTCTTTGAATGATCAGTGCCGAATGGATATCATCTGCTATGTTCTCAACCGCAGTGAACCGAGGTACATTGTTTCCAACCGCGGTGTCGCCCGGGTAGAACAGGACAGCTTTGAAAAACAGCAGAAAGAGGCCGATATCGCCGCCCTGGTGTACGACGGCATCAAACGGGTGAACCACCATATGCGGCCCGGAAGGGAAGCTGACGCCTCCCGAATAGGCACCGGCGCCGCGCCGGATACCCCGGTCTATAACATACCCACCATCGTAGGCCGCCTCTTTAGCGGTATAAATTTTTCTCCCATGTCGGGGATTAGCGTGGAACTCTGGCAGGATGGCAAACTGGTTGCCATGAAGGACGAAAACTGGCAGAACCCCTACAGCATGGTTTCCAATACGGCCGGAACCTTTACCTTCTGGCCCGCTCCCCTGTCCGCCGAGGCCCCGGGGCTCCGCAAGATTTTTGAATACTCGGTAAAGATTGAAGCGCCGCCCTTCGAGACCCTCAGCCACCGCTTCAGCGTTCCGGTAATGAGCGAAATCCTTTCCGCCTCATCTTTTTCCATGGACAGAACTTTCAAGCTTCCCGATCTCTACCTGTTCCCCCCGGAGGACGAAGAAGACTAATTCGTGTCTGTCCACAAGGCCGCTTACCTTGCGGACAGCCTCTAATTCGGGATGGGCAGATTTGAACTGCCGGTTCCTTGCTCCCAAAGCAAGTGCCTTAGCCACTAGGCTACATCCCGCGGATTTACTATAGCAAAAACGGCGCAAAGGCGCCAGACACCCTTTACGGGGCCGGTAATAGCCTGATTGAATGGTACGATGAATTCTGAACCTAGCAGTTTGTTGCGCTTCGCGCGTAAAACCTCCAAAAATCGCCGATCAGGCGATTTTTTACTCTGCAAACTGCCAAAGCAACCCGTTAATCGTGGTTTTTGCGGTACGAAGTGACGC